>NZ_CP133319.1:3430000-3665000 GCF_038811545.1 Rhodoligotrophos sp. CJ14 | reverse complement strand
AACATGAGGGCAAGCGTCAGCCCGCCACCAGCGCTGTCGCCGGCGAGAGCGATCTGGTCTGCGGCAAAGCCTTTGGCGCGCAGGGACCGGTAGACCAAAAGCGCATCCTCAAGCGCTGCTGGATAGGGATGTTCGGGTGCCAGGCGATATTCGACGGCCAGAGTGGAGATGCCGCTGGCCCGCCCAGCTTCAGACACCAGCCGCCGATGACTGCGGATGGAGCCAGAGCAGTACCCTCCCCCATGGAAATAGACCAAAACGCGCGAGGCATCGCTTCCAGGGGCTTGCGACCATTCAACGGGGACATTCCTGAAATGAGCGCTTTCAAAGCGAATGTCCGGGGAGACGGGATCAGCCGTTCCGATCGCGTCCAGGCGAGCGCGGCGCTCTGCCCAGCCCTGCGGGCGGGGCTCCGATGACAGCAATGCCCGCACCTTTTCGATTTCGCTCATCGCTCAACCCTCACCTCGCCCCCTCAGACTGCAGAACAGAGCAAAGGCGTGCAAGTTGAGAGTTGCCGCTTGTGCAAGATGTCACTCAGAATACGGTCAGACGCGCTCGAGCGTTTCCGCTTTTCCTTGAACCGCGAAAGCCGCGTCTCAAGGTCTTGCTTGGTCGCGTTTTCTTCCGGTATCCACTTCGCTCGAAAATGCTCTAGTCGACGATACCCGGGGCGATCGGATCGCTTGCGGGGAACGTCTCTTCCAGGGCGTTGTCAAGCAAAGCATCGCGAAGCCAGACGTCTTGCGGCTCGGCCGGTGGGACCGGTTGCTCTATGCGATACCGATCGTCTTCTCGATCAGGATCAATTCTCATCGCGCTTCTCCTTGCGTCAGACGTAAGCGCTGTGGCGTGATTTTCCACATTTCAGGAAAAGACGATAAGGCCATCATGCTCCCGCCGACTGTCTCGTGAGACGCTCGATCAGGTCAGAGATACGGCTTTTCGGCCAGGTCCGCTTCAGCCGAAATGAATCGAGACGGAATGTCGAGGGGCGGCCGCCCGTCAGGCGCCGACCGATTCCGCCGTAGCCTCTGACTGGCGGAAGCTCGCCCGATATTGGGCAGGCGTGACACCAAGGCGCGCGGCGAAGACAATGCGCATCCGGTCCGCAGTACCGAAGCCGCAATCGTAAGCCACGGCCTTCAGCGCGCGGTCGCTCCCCTCGAGAAGCCTGCGGGCGGCATCGATCCTGGCGCGCTCGACAAAGTCGTGAGGCGTGATCCCGGTCTCCTGCACGAAATGGCGGGCGAGATTGCGCGGGCTCATGCCCACCTCGGCCGCGAGAGATTCCAGCGTGTGGCGCTGCGAGATATTGGCCATCACGTGATCCTGAATGCGAGCGATCGGCGAAGCAGGATCGGCGGGTGCGGTCAGATAGGGGCTGAACTGGGATTGGCCGCCCTGGCGCTGTGCCACCACGACCAACCGCTTGGCCACGGTCACGGCCACATTTGCGCCGTGGCGCTGAGAGACCAGGGCCAAGGCGAGGTCAATGCCCGCGGTCACGCCGGCGGATGTAACCAAGCGGCCATCCCGGACATAGATGAGGTCGGGCTCGACTTGCGCCGCGGGGAAGCGGGCCGCGAGCTTGTGCGCATTCTGCCAATGGGTGGTCACTCGGCGGCCGTCAAGCAGGCCTGCATGGCCGAGCGCGAAAGCTCCCGTGCAGATTGATCCGTAGGTGCTGGCATGCCAGGGCGCGACGCGCAGCCAATCGATCAGCTGGGGATCGGGTTCGGCATCGGGCAGCGCGGGTCCACCTGCAACCAGCAGGATGTCGAAGCCGCCGGCCGCTTCCTCGAAGGTCAGATCGGCCATCATCTGCATGTTGTTCGATGCCCGCAGCGGCATGCGGTGGGCTGCGACCAGCACCGTCTCGTAACGGTGTTCCGCCGGGATATAGGCATTCGCCTCGGCGAATACGTCGACAGGCCCGGCCACGTCTAACGCCTGGACGCCTTCATGGATCGCGATCGCAACCTTCTGCACCGCCATCGCCGCTTCTCACTGCTGCTGGCAGAAATCGATGTGCCGTTGTCCTGATAAGTAGTTCACCTCGAATTGCGAAGTCGAGCGGCAATCGCCACAACTGGTGTCACGGTCACGCCGGCGCCCGATCAGGTATCCCTCCGGTGCTGGCCATCGAGCAACCACAGCAAGGCCATTCGCGTGCCGGACACGCCACGGTGGAGCCTTGTCTCGAGGAGGAGTATAAGACATGCCTGAGATCATTGCCGGCATCCGGGTTCCCGACAGCGCCATCGCCCGTGCCGCAACGCAGCTCGTGCGTGATACGGAAGACGACCTGCTCTATAATCACAGCCGGCGCGTTTATTTCTGGGGCGCGCTGAGCGGTGAGCGTCGTGGGCTCAAATATGATCCCGAGCTGCTCTATCTCGGCGCGATGTTCCACGACATGGGATTGACGAAAGCCCATTCGAGCCCTGATCTGCGCTTCGAGGTGGATGGCGCGAACGCGGCGCGTGACTTCATGAGGAGCTACGGGGTCCCCGAACGCGACATCGAGGATGTCTGGACGGCGATCGCGCTGCACACCACGCCCGGCATTCCTGAACATATGCGCCCGACGATCGCGCTGGTGACCGCCGGGGTCGAAATGGATGTGCTCGGAATCGCCTATCACGATTTCACATCTGAGCAGCGCGAGCATGTCTGCGCCCACCATCCGCGCGAGACGAATTTCAAGGAAAACATCATCGATCACTTCGCCAATGGCATCATCAAGAAGCCGCTGACGACCTTCGGCAATGTCAAAGCGGATGTGCTGGCGCTGAAAGACCCCAATTACCAGCGGATGAACTTCTGCTCGATCATCTTGGGCTCAGCCTGGCCGACTTGATCGACTTCGCGGTGATCGCCCCGGAAGGGCAACAATGGAGAGTAGCATGTCAGAGAACAGCACCAGGGTCGCCATCATTACCGGGGCATCACGCGGCATCGGCGCCGCGGTTGCGGAAAGGCTCGCGGCCGATGGCCTCGCAGTGGTCATCAATTATGCGGGCAAGGCCTCCGAAGCGGACGCGGTGGCGAGGAAAATCACAGAGGCTGGCGGAAGGGCCATCACGGCCCAAGCAGATGTCAGCGATGCCGATGCGGTTGCGAGCATGTTCGACCGTGCCGAGGCAGCCTTCGGCGGGGTCGACGTGCTGGTGAATAATGCCGGCATCATGCGACTGGCGACGATCGCAGAAGCACCTGATGATCTGTTCGATCGGCAGATCGCCATCAATCTCAAGGGCGTGTTCAACGGGATGCGCGAGGCCGCAAAGCGCCTGCGCAACGGTGGACGTATCATCAGCTTTTCGTCGAGCGTGGTCGGACTCTATCAGCCCACCTACGGTATCTATGCGGCCACCAAGGCGGGCGTCGAGGCGATGACCCACATCCTCTCGAAGGAGCTTCGCGGCCGCAACATCACCGTCAATGCCGTAGCGCCGGGGCCAACGGCCACCGGACTGTTCCTCGATGGCAAGCCGAAAGAGGTGATCGACCAGCTCGCGAAGCTTCCGCCGCTGGAGCGGCTGGGAACACCGGTGGATATCGCCAATGCGGTCGCATTTCTCGCCGGGCCCGACGGGTCGTGGATCAACGGCCAGGTGCTGCGCGCCAATGGCGGCATCATCTGAGAGCGCCGGAGATCTGATCATGGACAGGAAAATCATTCTGGTTACTGGCGCGTCCAGCGGCTTTGGCCGCCTGAGCGCAGAGGCACTCGCGCGTGCCGGTCATACGGTCTATGCCTCAATGCGCGACACGAGCGGGCGTAATGCTCAGCAAATGGCAGCGATGGCCAAATACTCGAGGGATCACGAGGTCGACCTCCGGACCGTCGAGCTCGATGTGCAATCGCAAGACTCGGTCGACCAAGCCGTAGCGCAGGTCATTCGCGATGCCGGCCGCATCGATGTGCTCATACATAATGCCGGGCACATGGTGTTCGGGCCGGCGGAAGCCTTCACTCCCGAGCAATATGCGGAACTCTATGACATCAACGTGCTGAGCACGCAGCGGGTGAACCGGGCGGTTCTGCCTCATATGCGGCGGCAGAAACAGGGATTGCTCGTCTGGGTATCGAGCTCGAGCTCCGCCGGCGGCACGCCCCCTTACCTCGCGCCCTATTTCGCTGCCAAAGCCGCCATGGATGCGATTGCCGTGCAATATGCCCGCGAGCTGTCGCGATGGGGCATCGAGACCTCGATCATCGTGCCGGGCGCCTTCACCTCCGGCACGAACCATTTCGCCCATGCCGGCACGCCCGCCGACACCACACGGCTCGCAGAATACGAGACGGGTCCCTATGCCGGATTTGGAGAGCAGGTGCAGGAGGCGTTCTCCGCAATCGTGCCGCCGGATGCGGATGCGTCCGCCGTGGCCGATGCCATTGTCAAAGCGGTCGACATGCCTTTCGGAACGCGTCCATTTCGGGTCCATATCGATCCCACCGGGGACGGTGCAGATGTCGGATTTGCGGTGCTCGACAGAATACGGGCCGAAATGCTCCATCGCGTCGGGCTCTCGGACCTGCTGAAGCCAAGAGTGTCCCTCTAAGCGCAGAATGGGCCCTGGCGTGGCAGCACACCACGCTTTCACATTGAACGATAGCCCAGCTCGGCTTCGTTCGCGGCTAATACCAAGCGAACGGCATCGATCAGCTTGCGGGTCGCTGGCGAGACCCGCCTGTCTCTCTTGGTGAGAGCGGCGACCACTCTGAACGCACGCGGATCTTCCAGCGGCACGAAACAAACATCGAGCGGCGCCTGACGCCGGCAAAGCCTCGGCAGAACCGTCACGCCGACCTTCGCGCTCACCATGGCAAAGGTCGAGGATGTGCTGGATACGTTGAAGTGCGCATTCTCGACGATATCCGTCATTTCGGGAGAGAGAGCGACCGGAAAGCTTTCATTGCGGATGAAGTCGAACTTTCTGACCTTGGACCAGGGCACAGGGCCATCGTGCTTAGCCAGTTCATGGTCTTGCGAAACAACGAGGTCGTAGGCGTCGGTCAGAAGCGGCACCACCTCGATGTCCGACCTCTGCGGGCCGACACGGCCGAAGCCGATATCGACGATGCCCTCGGCCACGGCATCGGGCAGCTGTATTGAATGAAGCTCCCGCAGGTTGACCTCGAAATTGCGAAAGCTCTGCTTCACTCGGAAGATGGCGTGCGGCAGAATCACCGATGCCACCGAGGTGACACTCGCCACATTGCACCTGCTGATCTCATCACGCGCATAAGCGGTGAGCGAGGCGCATGTCCCATCGAAGTGGCGCACCACTTCACGCGCCTTCTCGATGGCGAATTGGCCAAAGGCCGTCAACCGAACCTTGCGATCACC
This sequence comes from Rhodoligotrophos sp. CJ14, assembly GCF_038811545.1. Lineage (GTDB taxonomy): Bacteria > Pseudomonadota > Alphaproteobacteria > Rhizobiales > Im1 > Rhodoligotrophos > Rhodoligotrophos ferricapiens. Next base: position 3,659,640 of record NZ_CP133319.1, on the reverse strand, counting down.
CTCGAAGAGTTGAGCACCGAGCTCAAGCTCCAGCTGCTTCAGCGCCATGGAGACCGCCGACGGCGTTCGCCCGAGCCGCTTGGCGGCCGGGCGCACCCCGCCAGTGTCCGCGACAGCAATCAAGGTTCTCAAGCCAGAAATCTGTACCATCGGCCTATCAGGTGATCGATCTGACTGAACGAACGTCAACAAGTTTGAATTTGACTGATCATACCCCTTTTGCAAGCATCCTTTTTAAGTTGTTAAGTTCCCATCATGTCGACCATTTGGGATGCGTGTATGATTTTCGTCGACGGACTTGAGTGCAGCGATTTCGATCGAGACATTTTCCTCGAGCTGAACCGAGGAAAAATGGGGTGCGTTACTGTTACCCTTGGATTTTGGGAAGATACGATTGAGTCAATCGACGCGCTCGCCAAGTTCCGGGACTTGGTGAGGGACAATATCGATCTCGTCGAGATCGCCTATTCTGCCCAAGATATTCGCCGGATTGCCCAATCGCAGCGTTGTGCCTTGCTGTTGGGATATCAGAACACGGCCTGTCTTGGCGGCCGTATTCGGATGGTCGAGATCTTCGCAGATCTCGGCGTGCGGGTGCTCCAGCTCACCTATAATAATCAGAATGACGTGGGCAGCAGCTGCTATGAAGAGCATGACCAGGGGCTGGCGCGGTTCGGCCGCGAGCTCATCGATGAAATGAACCGCCATGGAATCGTCATCGACCTTTCCCACGTGGGTGAGCGGACGAGTTTCGATGCCATCGAGCGCTCGAAGGTGCCGGTCGCGATCACGCATGCAAATCCATCATCGCTGGTGCCGCATGCCCGCAACAAGTCGAATGATCTCTTGCGTGCTCTCGCAAGCCGCGGTGGTGTGATCGGGCTCGCCACCTATCCCAATATTGCGGGGCCTTATGTGGAGAGCGTCGACCGCTGGTGCGAGATGGTTGCGCGCACCGTCGAGATCTGCGGCATCGATCATGTGGGCATCGGCACGGATCTCGGCCGCAAGAACACCCAGGCTCATCTGGACTGGATGCGGATGGGCAGGTGGTCGAGAATTGTCAATTACGGGGCGGGTTCTGCCAGCCGCCCGGGCAAAGTGCCCGAGCCGAAATGGCTGGAATCGACCGAGACCTTTCCGGCGATTCCGGAAGCCTTGAGCCGGACCGGCTTCTCTCCGGTTGAGATCGAGAAGATCGTCGGCGGAAACTGGCTTCGTCTCTACGAGGAGGTTTTCGCCTGCCGCAAGCAGGACGCCATCGCCGCCTAAAGGCGAAGGCCGTAAGCGAACGTGGTGTGAAGGTTGGTGCAGGCGTAGCTCAGCGACCAATAAGTGAGCACGCTTGCGAGGGGTCTTCATCGTGGTGAAGCCGTATGGCTTCGCTACTTTAAGGGGAGGTCGCCGTGGGCGCTGCCGAGCGAAAACTTGATGCTCCGCATCACGTAAACAGTTCCACCGTGGCGGCTGTGGTCGAGGTCAATTCGGTCCAGAAGACCTATTCGACCGACAGTGGTGACGTGCGGGCGCTCGACCCGATCAGCTTCAGCTTCTTGAATGGAACCACGGTCAGCGTGGTCGGGCCCAGCGGGTGCGGCAAGAGCACATTGCTGCGGATCCTGGCGGGCATAGACTTACCCACCGCCGGACAGGCGAAGGTCGCCGGCAATGTGGTCACCGGTCCAGTGCCGAATACGGGCATCGTGTTCCAGCGTGACCTTCTCCTCGATTGGCGCACGGTCATCGACAACGTGATGCTGCCGGCCGAGCTCAAGCGAAAAAACGATACGACGACCCGGCAGCGGGCGATGGAGTTGTTAGGCGAGCTCGGGGTGGGTGATTTCGTCAACCGCTATCCCTATGAGCTCTCGGGCGGAATGCGCCAGCGGGTTGCGATCGCACGGGCCTTGCTGCTTCGGCCATCGATCCTGCTGCTCGACGAGCCATTCAGCGCGCTGGATGCGATGACCCGCGATCAGATGAACGTCATTCTGCAGCGCTTACAAGTACATGAGAATGTCAGCACTCTTCTGATCACACACAGTATTTCTGAAGCGGTCTACTTGTCTGACCGGATCGTGGTCATGTCGCCGCGTCCGGGGCGGGTGCTCGATATCATCGATGTCAATCTGCCGAAGCCACGCCCGCTCAGCATCCGCGAGGATGCGGAGTTCACGGCCATCGCCCGCAAGATCCGGCTTCTGTTCGAGCAAGAAGGAGTGCTGGTGGGATGAGCCTGCAAACCACACTCACCGACAAATCGACCCAAGCCATTCAACGCACGCGCGCCGGCCGGCTGCAACGCCTCATGCGCAGCGCGGGTCTACCGGTCGCGAGCTCGCTCGTTGGGCTGATCCTTTGGGAGCTGATCGTCAGGGGCCTCGACATTCCCGCCTATCTGCTGCCCGCCCCTTCCGAGGTGGCCGTCACGCTGGTTGACCGCTGGTCCTATCTGATGGTCAATCTAGGGTATACGGCCTTCGCAGCACTGCTGGGCTTTGCGGTCGCTCTCGTGCTCGGCGTCCTTCTGGGGGTCGCGATCGCCTCCTCGCCGACGGTCGATCGCATTCTCTATCCCTGGCTCATCATTTCGCACGCCATCCCGAAGGTGGTGGTCGCGCCGCTCATGCTGGTCTGGGTGGGCTTCGGTCTCAAGAGCGGGGTGATCTTCGTCATCTTCTTCACCTTCTTTCCGGTGGTGGTGAATACGGTGATGGGGCTCAAGTCGGCCGATCCCGATCTCCTGCATCTCGTGCGGTCCATGGGTGCGAGCCGCTTGGAGGTGCTGTGGAAGATCAAGCTTCCCAATGCGCTGCCGAGCATCTTTTCCGGCATCAAGATCGCCGCGACGCTCGCGCCCGTGGGTGCTGTCATCGGTGAGTTCGTGGCGTCTAACCGGGGGCTTGGCTATGTGCTGATCCAGGCGGTCGGCAGCATGTCGATCGCGCTTGCCTTTGCGGCCGTGTTCCTCGTTTCGGCCTTCGGGGTGCTGATCTGGTATGTGGCTGAACTGGTAGAGAAAAAGTCGCTTCCCTGGCATGCAAGCCAGCGCGTGCAGGTGATTTAGCAGAAGAGGAACGGCCGGCATAGAGCGCGGCACGTGGCAACATCCTAATAGAAGGAACGCTTCATGGCCTCCTTGTTCATCAAGACCCTGCGTGCGTCGCTCGTTTCACTTGCCCTGGGCTGGTCCGGCTCAGCCATGGCCGAAGAGACGGTGCGTCTCGGCCTCGACTGGGGTTATCTTCCCTATCATGCGCCGTTGGTGGTCGGGCTCGAGAAGGGCTATTTCAAGGATGAGGGGATCGACCTCCATATGGAGCCCGGCCGCGGCTCAGCGACCACGGCGATCATGCTGGGCGAGGGCAATTACGATATCGCCCATATCAACACCACCAATGCCGCCGTCGCCATTTCCAAGGGCGTGCCGATCAAGGTGGTGAATGTCTACCAGACCAAGACGGCAGCTTCCTTCATCGGCATCGAGGGACGCGTCGAGCTCACGGGGATCGATGCGGTCAAGAAGTACAGGATCGGCAGCACGCCCGGCGGCTCGGACCAGTTGAGCCTGCGCATCTTCCGTGCAGTGAACAATCTGAGCGAGGGAGATCTGCATATCGTCTCGCTCGATGCGAATGCCAAGCAGGCCGCCCTGCTCTCCAACAGCATCGATCTGATCAGCGGTGACGGGTTTGCCTATGCGGCGGTCATCCGGGGTACAGGGCAGAAGCCGGTGGTCCTGTCTCTTGCGCAGTTCGGGGTGCCGCTGCTCGGGTTTGGCTATTCCGCCAATGCCGAGTTTCTCAAAGAGAAACCTCAGGTGGTCGCCGCATTCATGAGAGCCATGAAGAGGTCGTGGCAGGAAGCGGTGGCCAATGTCGATGCGGCTTGCGAACTCGCGCGCGACAAGCTCGAGCTGCCGAACGCGCAAGAGGCATGCATCGATTATTTCAACGGCCTGATCAATCTCTCGGTGAGCCCGAATGATCCCAATTGGGGCCGCCAGAACGATGAGATGTGGACCAAGCTGCTGGGCACCTTGGCCGAGGTGGGTGAGATCGAGAAGGATTTCACCGTCTCCGACTATTACACCAACGAGTTCGTGCCGGCGAAGTGATGCAGCACTCCAGCCTGAAAGCCGCGCATCCCGACGCAATCGTCATCGGCGGCGGCCATAATGGATTGATCTGCGCCGGCTATTTGGCGAAAGCGGGCCTGAAGGTCACCGTGCTCGAAAGGCGAGACGTGGTCGGCGGGCCGGCGGCCACCCAGGAATTCATGCCGGGCTTCCACTCCGCGATCACCAACTCGCCCGGCTCGCTCGAACCGAAGATCGTTGCCGATTTTGCCTTGGAGGAACATGGGCTGCAATTCGTGCGGCCCAATCCCACCCTGGTCCATCCGCTCACCGATGGCCGGCTATTCGTGGGCTGGCGTGAACGCGAACGGGTCGATGCGCAGCTTGAGAGTTTCGCGCCCGGCGAAAGCGCGCGCTATCACGGGGTCTTCGACTATCTGAACTGGTTTGCTTCACGGCTTGGCATCTCGATCTTTCAAGAGCCGCCCAGCTTGCAAGAGCTGGTGCGCAATCTCACCACGCTCGAAGAGCAAGAGGCGTTCTCGCGCATTTTCCTTGGCAGTGTTCGCCAGCTCTACGAGCATTTCGAACTCGCCGAGGAAACCAAGGCGATCATGGGACCGCTGTCGGTGGTCAGCGGTCTGGTCGGGCCTTCCACTCCCGGCACCCCGTTCAATCTGATGATGCGCCCGCTCTCGCTCGCATCGCTCAAAAGCGTGAGCGAGGATGACCCACGCAGAATGCCACTGCGCGGTTCAACAGGGCTTGCGATCGGCGGCATGGGGGCGATCATCGCCGCCATTGAGAAATCAGTGCTCGCGCTCGGCGTGACGATCATCCGCAGCGCGCCGGTCGAACGCATCATCGACGAGGGCAAGTGCATATCCGTCGAGCTTGCCGATGGGCGGGGCTTCACGGCGCCCACCGTGATCTCGTCGATGCATCCGCATCTGACGGTTGCCGCGGTCGAGTCGCCCGCTCCGGAATGGCGCGACATCAAAGCGAAGATGGTGCGCTCACCTTCGGGCGGAAGCGCCTTCAAAATCGTGCTGGCCCTGGGCGATATTCCGCGCTACGCCGCTGCCCGGTCGGAGGATGAGGCCCGGCAGCTCGCAACCGCGCAGCTGCGCATCGCGCCAACCCTCGATTATCTCGATCACTGCCATGCGGACCTGCTGCGGGGAAAAATGCCGGAGCGTCCGCTGATCTGGGGGCTCTGCCATTCGCTCACCTCGCCTGCCATGGCACCGGAGGGCAAGCATATCTTGAGCCTCAATCTCGGCGGCCCGCCCCATTATGGCGGTCGAGAGCCCGTGGCCTTCGACAAGCACAAGGCGGTTGAAAAGGTCCTCGGCATTCTTGCCGAATGGATCCCGAACATTCCTGACATCGTCGAGAATTACGCCTGTATCGAGGCCGCGCAGTTCGAAGCAGATTACGGGCTTTACGGGGCGAATATCGCGCATCTCGACATGATGCCGATCCATCAATTCTGGATGAGGCCGCTGCCCGGGCTTCACCGCTACAGAACACCTACGCCCGGCCTCTATTTGAGCGGCGTTGGGACCTGGCCGGGGAATTACTTCTCCGGCATACCGGGCCACAACACCAGTCATGCAGTGCTCAGTGACCTTGCGGCAGCGCGCCAGAACCTAGAGCTAATCGGAGAAGAGCATGGTTGAGTTTCTCGTCAATATCACTTTCGTGGGTCCGGTGGGATGGAGCGACGAGGACGTCGCGGCGCTTGTCGCAAAAGAGCGCGCTCATGCGGCAAAGCTGGCCGAGCAAGGGATCCTCGTGCGCATGTGGCGCGTGCCCGGCCGACGCGAGAATTGGGGCTTGTGGCGCGCCAAGGATGCCACGCACCTGCATGAGATCCTGACGAGCCTGCCATTCTGGCCCTATATGGATCTTAAGGTTCATCCGGTGGCGCGTCATCCAGTTGACCCGCTCCGGGACGCAGAATTCTGATCGAGGGTTGCCCCCGGATCGGCGGTCTCTCATGCCCCAGAGCAGGACGGCTTATGGTCGAATGGCCTTCCCGCTCTAGACCTGCGGTTCCCTTCCCTAGCCGTAGGTGCAGGGACAATGGCCTAACGGTCATTCCTGCAGGGCTAAGGAGACCGCCGATCTCTTGAGATAGGCAACGACCCCCTCGCCGCCGGAGGATATCCTGCTCGATTGCGCGGCGGGCGGCCGCCCCGTTACGACTTTCGAGGGCAGCCATGAGATGGATATGCTCATCGGCAATGAGATAATCCGGCGGAATATCCTCGTGATTAGACCTTGAGGATCGGGCCCATCGCAACCCACAGGCTTCGATCTGGCCAATGAGACTGTCCATCGCGCATAAGGGATAGCCCGAAGTGAAAATCCCGATTGAGCCTGTTGGCGAGTGCCGCGTCGCGGCTGTTGCGTGCCGCCTCGAACCGGCGCTGAATTTCGGCCAGACGCTCTATCTCGCCTGCGGAGGCATGGGCAGCGGCCTGTTCTGCCGCGAGCCCTTCGAGCGCAAAACGGATCGTCCGGATCTCGAGATAACGGCTGAGACCGAGCGCCTTGACGAGTGGTGGCGAAGAAAGGTCGAGGCGGTGGGCATGCCCAGGATATGCCGCGTGCCGGCAACCAGATATCAAGCGGGAGGCTCAGCGGCCAATGCCCGTTCCAGCACCGCCAAGATTCGGGGCTCGCTCATCTGAGCAACGTTGAAGCGCATGAAGCTGGACGCGGATTGTGAGACGCTGAAGACATTACCGGGGGCGAGCACGACGTTCTCACGCAGCGCAGCGCGGGCGACCACCGCAGCGTCCCGGCCATCGGGCAAGCTGCACCAGAGATAAAAGCCGCCGCGCGGCATCAGCCAGGGAGAGATGCCGCTTTGCGCCAAGCTCGCCGCCGCGTCGCGCCTGGCTCGGGCGAGGCGCCGGCCCAGTGCCTCCAGATGCTTGCGATAGCTGCCATCGCTGAGGGCTGTCAAGATCAGTCCCGCATTGACTGGACTGACGCCCCCGAAGCTCGTTGCGACCTGAAGGTCGATCAGCGCTTCAATCCATTCCGGTCGTGCGACGATGTAGCCGCAGCGGATGGAAGCTGAAAGCGTCTTGGAGAAGCTGCCGATGCGCATCACCTGGGAAAGCCCGTCGAGCACAGCCAAACGCGGCGATGGTTCCGGCTCGAAATCGGCGAAGATGTCGTCCTCGACGATCACCATGTCATAAGCGGCCGCAATGTTCAGCAGCCGGTGGGCAACTTGCGGCGAGAGCGTCGCGCCGGTCGGGTTGTGGAGGGCAGAGTTGGTGATGTAGAGCCGCGGGCGATGCTTCGCCGCCACCTCGGCAAAGCGCTCCGTGTCAGGGCCGGCAGGCGTATAGGGGATGCCGATGGTCACCGCTTGATGGGCGCGCAGCAGCGCCTGGAAATTGAAGTAGCAGGGATCATCGACCATGACGGCATCGCCGGGCTTGACCAGCAATCGGCAAATGAGATCGATCGCCTGAGTGCCCGAGGATGTGAGGAGGATCTGGTCGAGCGTCGTCTCCAGACCTTCACCAGCAAATTGCCGGGCGAGCAAGCGGCGCAAGGCGAGCGGCCCGCGGGTCGCGCCATAGTCCGCGAGCACCGTGTCATCGGCTCGGGCGAGCTGTCGGAGGCCGCGCCGGATCGCGGCGTTGGGTAACCAGTCGGCGGGCAGCCACCCGCAGCCGGGTTTCGCGACGGCGGCTTCCGCATCGAGCGACTGGCGCGACACCCAGAAGGGATCGACGGCACGATCGAGCTTGGGTCCGATCTCCGCCAGGGCCAGCGGTGGCGTCGCGCTCGCCACATAGAAGCCGGAACCCGGGCGCGCCCGGATCAATCCTTCGGCAGCAAGCCGGTCATAAGCCTCGACCACGGTTGATGGCGAGACCCCCATCGTCACCGCAAAGCGGCGGATCGAGGGCAGCCGATCTCCCGTCGCCAATGCGCGGCTTGCCACTTTCGCGCGGATCGCCTCCATCACCTCGATGGTGCGCGTTCCAGATCGTGCCTCAGACAAAATCAGTCCTCTCCCGACTGTATGGCTGTTGTAATCCATACAGTTTGGCAGAATTGTACTGGACCGTCTCTGTCTCTGCTAGCCCAGACTCGGTATTAGCCGCCAGAGATTGGAGATGGCATGAAGACGATGACGGCAGGCTGGGGCAGCGGGCTGCTCGGTGTGGTGATTTTCAGTGGCTCGCTTCCAGCGACGCGGGTCGCGGTCGCCGGCTTCTCCCCGCTCTTTCTGACGTCCGCGCGGGCCGTGATCGCGGCGCTGCTCGGGCTGGTGCTGCTGTGGACGCTTCGGCAAAAGCGGCCTTCAGGAGGCGATCTCGGCTCGCTCGCCGTTGTGGCTCTGGGCGTGGTGGTCGGCTTCCCGCTTCTCACGGCACTGGCGCTGCAGCACATCACCGCGGCTCATTCCATCATCTTCGTCGGTCTGCTGCCGCTCTGCACCGCAATATTCGGTGTCTTGCGCGCGGGTGAACGGCCGAAGCCGGCATTCTGGCTGTTCTCCGCCGCCGGCAGCTTGCTGGTTGCGGGGTTTGCGCTGGCCGAGAGCGGTCCGGGGTCGCTGACCGGCGATCTTCTGATGATCGCAGCCATCCTGCTCTGCGGCCTTGGCTATGCGGAAGGGGCCAGGCTGTCCCGACGACTCGGCGGTTGGCAGGTGATCTCCTGGGCGCTGGTGCTGTCGCTGCCGATCATGGCGGTCATGGCGCTAGCAACGCTTCCGACAGACTGGAGCGGAGTTGAGACACCCGCCTGGGTCGCGCTCGCCTATGTCTCGGTGTTCAGCATGCTGGTCGGCTTCGTCTTCTGGTATCGCGGGCTGGCGCTCGGCGGCATCGCAGGGGTCGGGCAGTTGCAACTCCTCCAGCCCTTCTTTGGGCTCGCGCTCGCGGGATTGCTGCTCGGCGAGCCAGTCGCCTGGACAATGATCGCCGTAACCGGGCTGATCGTGCTGTGCGTTGCCGGTGCCAAACGCTTCGCCTGACGAAGCTGGCATCTGGCAAGCGATCCTGTCTCGATGAACACTGGATAACTCTGCTGGCAGGCAGCCATTGATTCCGGGTTGGTTCGTACCTATACCTGTAGTCGCGGACCGGGCCCCTCTGGCGAGTTGATGCTCGCGATGTCGGACCGCATCGGATGATCCGATGCTTCCAAGGCCCGGCGTTCACCGCTACCCCCTCGAGAAAGCGCGGATCCTCCGACGACCCTGGTGTCTTGAAGAGGAAACAAGAATGCATCCGCGACTCTACAGTCCCACCACGAAGCGCCTGCGCGTGGGCACGGCGCAGCTCACCTGCGCTCGCGCCAATTCCTTCCTGCAGCATTGATCGGCATCGAACAGCTCTCATAACAGGGACATGCATCGAGCATGATGGAACTTCTCTTCGCGGATTGGCTCGGCACGCCGGCCTGGTTCTGGCTTGCCTTTCTCGGGCTGGTCATCGCGCTCACCGCCTTTGACCTCGGCATCCTCCACAAGGAGGATCGCGAAATGGGAATTGGCGAGTCACTGAAGCTTTCCGCCTTCTATATCGGCGTAGCGCTGCTGTTCGGCGCCTGGGTGTGGTATGCCCGCGGGCCGGAACCGGGAATGCAGTACTATACCGGCTTCTTCATCGAGAAGGCGCTGTCGATCGACAATGTCTTCGTCATCAGCCTGATCTTCAGCTATTTCGCCATCCCGCCCCGCTATCAGTACCGGGCACTGCTCTGGGGGATTGTCGCCGTCATCATCTTGCGCGGTCTGATGATCGCGGGTGGCGCAGCCTTAGTGCAGGAAGCCTATTGGGTCCTTTACCTCTTCGCGGCGTTCCTGATTTTCACCGGCGTGAAGATGTTCTTTGCGGGCGACGAACCGATGGATATCGCCAATAATCCCGTCGTCCGGTTCATCTCCACCCACCTGCCGGTCACGCGCGAGCTTCATGGTCAGCGCTTCTTCATGCGGGTGCCGGATGCAAAAACGGGCAAGCTCGTTCTTGCGGCGACGCCCTTGTTCCTCGCGCTGGTCGTAATCAATCTGGCGGACCTGGTATTCGCCATAGACAGCGTGCCGGCAATCTTCGCGATCACCACCGATACGTTCATTGTCTACACATCGAATATCATGGCCATACTCGGGCTACGCGCGCTCTACTTCGCACTCGCGGCGATGGTGCACCGCTTCCACTATCTGAAATACGCCTTGGCCATGGTACTCATCTTCATCGGCACGAAGATCTTTGTCGCCGATTTCGTGCTCGGCGGCGGCAAGTTCCCACCTGCCCTCAGCCTAGGGGTTACCTTTGCCCTCATCACGGCAGGCATCCTCTATTCCATGTGGAAGACCCGCGGCGAGCCCGAGCCGGATTGGCCGGCAAGCGAGGGATCACCTGATCCCAAGCGAAGCGAGTAGTCGGGGGGCGTGCGGAGAAGGATCAATCATGATTGGGGATAGATTGGCCATTCCCGAGGAAGCGCTGCAGGCACGATCCATCGTGCAGCGCTGTCTTACGGAGTCCTTATTGGCAATCTATCTCCATGGCTCGGCGGTGGGGTGTGGCCTGCGTCCGGACAGCGACGTCGACTTGCTCGTGGTCGTTGACCAGCCGATGACGCTTCCTGTTCGCCGATGTCTCCTGGCCGAGCTGATGGCGGTCTCGGGACGGCACCCTGCTGAGCCTGGCGGACCACGCCCTCTCGAATTGATCATTTTTCAACGTGCCGATCTCATCTCGCCGACCTACCCCCCTCGCTGCGCGTTCATATACGGGGAATGGCTGCGTCAGGCTTTTGAGGCTGGAGAGGTGCCCGAGCCGGTATCAGACCCAGAACTCACTCTTGTGTTGGCCCAGGCTCGACAGGAGGCAAGCCCGTTGATGGGGCCTGATCCGGCAGAACTCTTACCTGTTATCCCCCGTACAGACATTCTCCGCGCGACTGGGGATATACTTCCTACTCTCCTTGAGAGGATGGAAGGAGATGAACGCAACGTCCTGCTGACACTCACACGGATGTGGCGGACACTCGAGACAGGAGACTTCGTCGCGAAGGATGTTGCCGCCGAATGGGCGGTGCCTCGCCTCAGTGCTTCCTCAGCGGCACTGGTCGAAAATGCAAGAGAGGCATATTTGGGCCTGCGGAACGATGAGTGGCAGTCTAAGCAGCAGATTGTTCGAGACGCGGCTCGCGAATTAAGCGAGAAGGTCTGTCATGCGGGCACAATCCCACGGGGCCGTTGACGTCCTTCTGGCGACATCGCATTTGGGCCCTGGGAGCCGCAAAATTTCACCACTCGCGCTGAGCTAATCTTAATTGTTTCCGCTCACCCTCTATCCAGTGACAAGTCGCGAGGATACTCATGAATCGAAACGCCCGGATGCTTTTCGGCGGGGCGATAATCTTCTGCCTCTCTTTGGTTGGTTCATCGGCATTTGCGGCGAGCGCATTGTCGACAGCGCAGCAGAAGTTGATCACAGGGCAAATTGCCAAACTTCCGTCGAGCGAAGAGCGCGAGATGGCCTCAGGATGGACCGACGCCAAGAAGGTCGCGGAATTCATCTGTCGACCACTGGCGCTGCGCGAGCTCAAGAAGTGGAATAAGCAGGCCGACCGGGTTTTCCTCGGCACCGACGATCCCAGCACTCTCGCACTCAAATCAAATCAGCAGCTCAGCGGCTCGGGTCAGGTGCGGACAGGAAGCGACTGGACGGATTTCACCTTTACCTGCGGTCTCGATGCCGGCACCGGCAAAGCGCGGTCGTTCAAGACAAGCCTTTCCCGGAAATAGGCAGCGCTTCCTGCGCGCAGGACTCGACCGTCAGCATATCGACGAGACGATAGGAGATCCTCGTCGACGGAAAGCCTGTGGGCGGATTACCATATCAGAGCGCGCCGCTCATCGGGTGAAGCTGGTTAGCCAACGGGTGGCTAAGCAGCACCCGGCGTTGGCCCGACCGGAATTGACCGCCAAATCGGTCAGGCGGCGCTGTCCGACGCTGGAAGGACCACGACCTTGCTGCCGACCGGCACGCGGCTATACAAGTCAATGATATCCTGATTGAGGAACCGGACGCAGCCTGAGGACACCATCGTCCCGATGGTCCAAGGCTCCAGGGTGCCGTGCAGGCGATAGAGTGTGTCGCGACCATTCTCATAGAGGTAGAGAGCACGTGGCCCAAGGGGATTGCCCGGACCGCCCGGCAGGCCGCCCGCATAGCCGGCATAACGGGCAGGATCGCGGCGGATCATATTCTGGGTGGGTGTCCAGCGCGGCCATTCCGCCTTTCGCGCGATGGTGGCCGCGCCTTGAAAGTTGAACGCCTCCTCTTTGCCAACACCGACCCCGTAGCGAATTGCACGGCCGCCCTCGAGGACGAGATAGGCATATCGCGCCGCCGGATCCACGACCACAGTTCCGGGCCGCTCCTGGGTCGAGTAGGCGATCTCGCGGCGCCAGAATTTCGGATTGACGCGCTTGAGATCGACCGCCGGCACGGGATAAGGCTCGTCGTTCCGAGCGGCGTACATTTGCACGTAATAAGGGTCGATGGCCGGAGCCTCGGCCTCTGTCGTGGTGGCTTCCAGGTTTGAAGCGCACCCGGCGAGCATACTTGATCCCAATACCAATACAGCGCGTCGCGTAATCATACCAAACCGTCTCTCGGCAAACCCGCCCCTAGGTAGTGCCGGCCACATCGGCTTGTCGACGGGCCCCGCGCTTATATGGCCCATATCCAAAGGTTATGATCTGGTCGCGCCGAAGGCCTCCGAGCGACGCTCCAGCGGCTATTCCAGCAGGAGTTCGAGCAGCTCCGAGCGGCTCATTTCGCTCGCCTCGCCTGGCGATCCGTCATGCCGCGATGGTCGGTGCTCGAGAGGATCTATTCCCTCCACCGCCTTGAGGCGGGGGACCACGAAGTCGGTGAAGGCTCTGACGACGGGGCGCATGAAGCGCACAGAGGAATAGGCCATGTAGATCTCGTGCGACACGACCTCGTATTCGGGAAGGATGCGGATGAGCCTGCCATCTGCGAGCTCGTCGTGAACAAGCAGATGCTGGACGGGTCCCGCGACCCGGCCGGACAGGAGCGATCCAACGATCACGTTGGCATTATTCGTTCTGAGCACCGCACGCACACGGGTTTCGGCGGTTTCAGACCCGCGCTGCAAAAAGAGCGTATCGCGCGGCGACAAGACCGCGGCGGTGGTGATCATATCGATCTCGGCAAGGCGGTCGAGAGTGTCGATGGGCCCATGCGTTGCCAGGAAAAGGGGGGATGCCACCAGGATCCGCCGAATCCGCCCGAGCCTTCTGATGATGAGGCCCTGCCCGTCTGGCCGCCCATACTTGATGCCGAGATCGAAATTCTCGAAGGCCAAATCGACCACGCGATCTTCGAGCACCAGGTCGATCGAGATGCTGGGATATCGGGCCTGGAATTCCATCACGATGGGATGAACATGCTTTACCCCGACGCATGCCGGGGCGTGTACACGAAGCAGACCTTCGAGCGACCCCATATTGCGCTTGATCGCTTCCAATGCGGCATCAATGGATGCGAGCGCGGGCTGGCTTGCCTCGTAAAGCATCTGCCCAAAGGGTGTCGGCCGGACGACGCGCGAGGACCGTTCGACCAAACGCGCTCCGACATGCGCCTCCAGATTGCGCAGATGCTTCGTCACTGCGGGCTGAGACACGCCCAGATCTCGCGCTGCTGCGGTGATCGAGCCACGGTCGACAATGCGGAGAAAGGCCTTCAGAGCAAGCGCCAGGTCCATCGTCATGATCCAGGTTTGAACGTTGAGCCGTTATAGTGGATCAGCGAGGCTTCTGCTCGATAAGGAGACCAACCAGCAGATCCGCCATGGCGCGCATGCGCTTCTCGTCGCCATAGACGCGCTCGATCACGACAAGTCCGCGCGTCATGGTGACAATGAGGCGCGCAGCCTCCCGTGGTGGCACCGCGAGCTTTTCCGCGTCACTCAGCCGGGTCAGCCTCTCGTATAGCGCCGCCTCTATGTCGTCGAGCAGGTCCCTTATGCCGGAGCGGATGGGTTCATCCAGGTCCTCGATGCCCACCGCCGTTTTGGTGCTGAGGCAGCCTCGTGTCGGTGACCCCGTCCGCATCGAGGAGATGATAAAGGCGAAAAAGCTGCGCAGAGCCTTGTCCACCGTTGGTTCGTCCAGGGCCTCCCGCATCTGCGACACGTATCTGCTGCGGTACAGGCCGAAAACACGCAGGAACAAGGTTTCCTTGTCCCGATAGGCATTATAGAGCGAGCCGCGCTGCACTCCCGTCGCCTCGGCCAAATCCTGCATGGTCGTGTGCGCATAGCCCTTCCGCCAGAAAAGGGCGAGGGCCTTGTCCAGTGCCTCACCTTCATCGAACTGGCGAACTCCAACCATCTCCGGCTCCATCTGACTTACGGCTGTCACTCCGTCATTCAACATCTTCCTTGACACAAATGTCAACTTTGACTAATCCGTCAAACATGACATTAATGTCAAAGATCCGGTCCATCCGCGGCCTGCGGAAGCGCCGACGCTCAAAATCCTTATGTGTGGATGCCCCGATGTCACCTCACGCCGCATCTCTGACACCGGCAAAGATCGACCGGATGCTCGTCTGGCGCTACATCTTCGCCGGACTCTGCGCGAGCCTCGACAGTATCGGTCTCGCCCGTTTCGCCTTCACGCCTCTGATCCCGGAACTGATCGAGGCACGGTGGTTCTCCACTTCCGCCGTCGTCTATCTCGCAGCGGCCAATCTCGCCGGCTATGTCTGCGGCGCATTGGTCGGCCGGCCGATCGCCTCCCATCTTGCCAGCGAGCACGTGCTGCGCCTGATGATGGTGCTGATTTCGGCCGCTTTCTTCGCCTGTGCGATCCCCCTGTCGTTCTCGTGGTATTTTGGCTGGCGGTTCGTGTCTGGAATTGCCGGCGGCGTCGTCATGGTGCTGGTCGCCGGCACGATCCTGCCGCATGTGCCACCCGCGAGGAAGGGCACGGCAGGCGGTGCCATCTTTCTGGGGCTTGGACTTGGGATTGCAGGTTCGGGCACCATCATTCCCCTCCTGCTTGGCCTAGGTCTCGCGCAAACCTGGATCGGGCTTGGCATCATCTCCATCGTTCTGACGGCCGCGAGCTGGTTCGCCTGGCCATCGAGCCAGCTGCACCCGAACGCCGAGCGACCCAAGACGCAGGCCGGCCGGGGCACTCATTTCGGACGGAGCGTGAAGCTGCTCTATGTGCAATACGCGCTCATGGCCGCAGCATGCGTTCCACCGATGGTCTTTCTCGCCGACTTCATTGCACGGGGTCTTGGCCATGGCACCCATGCGGGCTCGGTGTTCTGGGCCATTTACGGGCTGGGGGCCATCGCGGGACCACCTCTCTATGGGTATCTGGCCGACCGCCTGAGCGCCGGATCGACCGTCCGGCTGACATCCCTGATCATGGCGGTCATCCTCCTGGCCTTCTGCGCGACAGACAATCTCGTCACGCTCGCGATCCTCACGGCCGTCGTCGGCACATTTGCCCCGGGCATCGTTCCTCTGTTCCTGGCGCGAGTGCATGAGGTGGTCGCGCATAATGGGCCCCGCCAGAACATCGCCTGGACGCGGGCGAGCATCATCTCTGCAGCCGCCTTGGCCGCAGCGGCCTATGGCTGCTCAGCTCTCTTCAACGCGACAGGTGGGAATTACCGCCTGCTGTTCCTGACGGCGGCAGCGGTGTTGGTCATTGCGCTGCTGACTGGCTTTCTCGTTCAGGCGAAGCCCAGCCATTCCCACGCCGCGCAGGATAACGCTTGAAGCCATCCGCGCATCCGCTGCGGCTGCCCCCTCCCCTCACTCATATAGATGAGAGCAACCATGAATTCTCCTGTCGTCCTCACGGCCGTCTGTTCGATCACCGGACCGCCCGGCCCCTCGATGCGAGCCGAGCATTTGCGTCGGCAAAGGCTGTGGCGCGGCCAGTTCCGATATCGGCAACGACTCCGGATCATTCGCAAGATCATCAATGGTTCTTCCATTGATTGAGAATGGCAGAGATCTTGCCTTGACCGTCGTCAAATTCAAATCGTACTATCTGCGGCATCTGAGACATCGATCGAAGAGTTATTCTGATCGCCCGATTATTTTCTGACGATCGTCCATAAACGACACTTAAGAATTCGCCTACTGGATAATTTGGATATAGAACTAGGTAATACTGTTCATAAATTCCTGCGGATGACGGAATACGTCAATGACTATACAGACGTAAGCCTCTTAATACCTCTCGATGGGGGCGCCAAGTGGGCCTAAATTTGATCTTTTTGCACCGGCTTGTGTCGCCGCAGAGCGAGTCGCCTCTACCTCCACGGTGTTTAGAATATTTACTTTCGACTGTTCGCCGGACAAGTTGATGCGATCGGAAAGTGGGGGGACGTCATGTTCAGCAGCCGGCGTCGTGGCTTGCTCGCTCTAGCGGGTGCACTTGTCTTCGCGCTCAGCAGCACACAACCATCCCCCGGGTTCGCTGAAGACAAATTGCTGGCTGAAGCCGTCGAAATGACCGGCACTATGCTCTTCCTGCAAACCCGCGTGCCCGCCTTCGTTATCGGCGCCATCAGGAATGACGAAACGGTCGTCTATGGTTTCGGCAAGATCTCCCCTGATCGGGACCAGGCTCCCGACGGCGATACGATCCTGCGCATCGGATCCATTTCGAAGGCATTCACCGGTGCGGTGCTGGCGAGCCTGGTGGCCGACGGCTCCGTGAAGCTCACGGACCGGCTGCAGGATCACCTCACGTGGGACGTTGCCGTACCTGAGGCTGAGGGTAAGCCCATTCGGCTGATCGAGCTCGCTACCCACTCGTCGGGGCTGCCGCGGGAGGTTGATCGCGCACCGGGTCCGCCGGAGGATCCATTCAGAACACTGACGAAAGATACCTATATTGCGGGGCTCAAGAGCAATCCGCTTTTGTTCCCGCCGGGCACAGGCATTCTTTACTCCAACTTCGCCTTTGATCTTTTGGGTGCAGCACTGAGCGAAGCTGCGGGCCGGCCCTATGGCGACTTGCTGCGCGAGCGCGTGCTTGATCCCGCCGGCCTGGCGGACACGACAATCAGTCTACGCGACGCAGACCGCAACCGGGTCATGCAAGGTCACGATTTCGACGGCAAACCGCTGCCGCTGGTGACAACGCCGGAGGTTATGGCGGGTGCAAGCAGCCTATATTCCACGCCAAACGACATGCTGCGCTGGCTGCGCTGGCATCTCGACCGTTTCTCGCCGCAAGACGCCGAAATGCGTCTTCTTGATCATGCGATCTATCTGCCCCGCGAGGGGATGAGTCCCGCATATGGGCTTGATGAGGCGGGCCATGGCGATGCGATGGGGCTTGGGTGGGTGGTCATGAGGCCCGCGGACGGCCGCCCCCTGATCTTGCAGAAGAGTGGAGGGCTGCAGGGCACTTTCAGCTATATTGCCTTTGCGCCTCAGCACGGCATTGGCGTTTTCGTTGCGATCAACAGCTTCGACATCGGAGCGATCGAGGCGATATCCGGGGCGGTCAATGAACTGATCGGACAAATGGCACCGGATTAAGCTCGGGGCCAAGACAGGCCACCGTCAGCCACTTCACTCTGCATCGCATGTCCCGTTTCGCTTTTTGTTGAAACTGCGAAACCGGTTCGCAAGTCTTCGCTTTGCCGCATCTTCTTCACGCGAACCGGCCTCTTCGCTCGAAAATGCTCTGAGCTGGCAGGTCGGCGCTCGGTCAGTTGTGCTGATCCCTCAAAAGGGCACGACGACATCGAGCAGCCGTTAGGTGTCACCAAAAAAGAAAAGATGCAGCCTGGTTCTTCAGGCTGCATCTCGGCCCTAAGCGTTCGGCTCAGAAGCTGAAGCGCAATCCGGCATTGACGGTGCCACCGAAGACATCGTCGCCGAAATAGGTCTTGCCATCGATATAGCCGGAGAGCGCGCCGGAGCCGATGAACTGAATGCCCAGCCCCGCCTCGCCCCAGGTGCCAGACCGGTCATCGGCGGTGATGAAGCCACCGAGATTGAGCTTGTTGTCGCCCTCGAACTCGTTGACCACGCTCGCCTTGATATAGGGCTCGAGCCGTGAGCCGTCGGCCTGGATGAAGCTCGTCCCGAGCCTTGCGCCGAGGCGGCCGCGCAGGCTCTCCCCGTCGTTCCAGTCGATATGGTTGCCCGCCATGAAGGTCCCATCAATCTCCGAGGACAGATAGGTGACCTGCAATTCCGGCTCGAGGAACACCGCCGGGTTGAGGTCGAAGCGATAGCCGGCCTCGAAGGATGCGCCGATATTGGTGGCATCCGACTTGGACTTATCGCCCACAGCCGGCACCTTGTAGCTCACATCGAGCAGGTCCGCCTTCACCAGAGCATCGACGTAGAACCCACCCTGGAGATAGGTGGCATAGCCGCCCACCGATGCGCCCTCGTAATCGGCCGAGGAGAGGCTGTGTCGGTAGTCGAGGTCCGAATTCACATAGCCGCCGAGCACACCCAGAACCAAGATGCCCTGGCCGAGCTCGAAGCCCATGTCGAAACCGGCCTGGAAGCCGAACGTGTCCTGTTTGTACTTCACGCCATGGGAGGCATCATATTTTGCCCAATCGCCGATCGCCCGGCCCCAGAAGCCGCCCAATGGACGGCCCACCACGGCCGGTGGCATGGGCTGAGGCAGGTCGGCAACAGGACTGACCAGGGTGGTGCCGCGATAGGTCTGGCGCAGATCAACCGTGCGCTCATGCCAGGCACCGGTGGTCGCATACCAGACGTTCTGCAGACCGCTCATCACGCTTGCGGTCTCGAAGACCTCATCATCGGGATTGCTCTGGAGCACCCAGACGAGGTCCGGACGCAGATCAAGATCATAGGTGAAGAAGCCTTTGTCGATCGGGCCGCCCACCAGGTAGAAATCACCCTCCTGGGTGAAGCCGTTCGAGACATCCACCACCTCGATGCCACCGGGCACATATCCCCCGGGACCTGCATTGGTGTCGTTGACATAGAGCGCGGTCGGGCTGCCATTGCCGCTGGCGATGACGGTGCCGCCGATCTCGAGCACGTCGGCCGTCGAGCCGGGCCCGCCCAGGAAGGCATCAACCCCGAGCGCGCCGCCGCCGATGAAGTCGCTATCGGCGAGGATGATCCGGTCGCCCTCGCGATCATCCTGCATGTCGATCACGCCGCCGAGGCTGTTGTCGAACACTTCGAGATTGGCGATGGTCACGCTTGCCGGCGCATTCCGCTCAGCGAGGGTCAACAGACCGCCATTGTTGAAGCGGTCATCCCCGTCGCCGAAATCACTGTCGCCGCGGGCATAAACCGCGCCGGTGTCGTAGTTGTTGAAGGTGTCGGCACCGCCGCCCATGGTCATATAGCCGGTCACATCACCGGCATTCTCGACCACGGAATCGCTGTCGAAGTTGACGATCGCCCGGTCGTTGAGCGAGGAGATCGAACCGAGATTGACGAGCCTGGAGCCGGCACCGCCGTCGAACACCACACCGGCGCCATCGCCCGTGCCGCCGACCACCTCGCTATCCTCGTCAACGAGCACGAAGGCCTGGCCAGTGCCCGAAAGCGCCGTTATGGCGGTGGAGTTGAGACCGCTGGTGGAGATCAGGCCGGCAGTATAGACCCCGACATCGCCGGTGTTGGTCTGAGCGACAATTCCGTCGCTGTCTTCCCCGGTGGTCACCACCTCCCCCGCTGCGACACCGACATCGCCAGTGTCGCTTTCGGCGAAGATGCCTGCCGAGAAATCACCCTGGGTCGCGATTTGCTCGGCTCCGACAAACACGGGACCATCCGCGCTCCTGGCGATGATACCGTCCGCGTCATAGCCGGCCGTATCAATCGTGCCGGCGAGCACGATAGCGGGACCCGTCTCGGTCTCGGCGACGATGGCGTCGGACTCTTCGCCAAGCGTTTCAACGCTGTCCGCGGCGACGAAGACCCCGTTGCCCGCGACCGCCCGAATGCCATTGGCGAAATCGCCGTCGGTCGACACGGTGCCCGCCAGGACCACGGCCGTTCCGTCCCGGGCGAGTGCGAGAATGCCGTCGGCATCCTCACCTTCCGTATCCACGGTGCCCGCAACGACAAACGCATCCTCATCCCAGCTCTGCGCAATGATGCCTTCCGCATCATCGCCATTTGTCGAAACGCTTCCGGCAACCACGCCGACTGTGCCAAAGGCACGAGCGGTAATGCCATTGGCGCCGTCGCCCTCGGTATCGACCGTGCCAGCGAGCACAAAGGCGCCCTCATCGCCTAGCGCGACAATCCCCGAGGCCCCGTCTCCTAAGGTGAACACCTCGTCAGCCACGACAAAGGCCGTGCCCTGATGGGCAAGCGCCAGGATGCCATCCGCATCCTCACCTTCCGTATCGACGCTGCCCGCCAGAACGAAGACGTCGCCATCCTCGCTTCGGGCACGGATGCCGTTGGCATCATCACCATTGGTGGAAACGGTACCAGCCGCGACCGCTACGTCGCCATTGGCCCTGGCAACAATGCCCTCCGCATCGTCACCCTCGGTATCAACCGTGCCGGCGAGCACAAAGGCGTTCTCGTCACCGATCGCCACAATGCCAGAGGCGAAATCGCCATTGGTGGCAACCGTCTCGGCGAGAACCGTCGCCGTCCCGCTTGGCGCAAGCGCAAGAATGCCGTCGGCTCCGAAGCCTTCGGTGTCCACGCTTCCCGCCGCTACAAAGACATTCTCCCTTTCGCTCTCAGCCCTGATGCCATTGGCGAATGCACCATTGGTGGCGACAGAACCTGCGCCGACGATCGCATCGCCCGTCACCGCCTCGGCGACAATGCCTTCGGAGGCGAAGCCTTCGGTATCAACTGAGCCCGCCAACACGAAAGCGCCGTCAAAGCCCTCGGCCGAAATGCCGGTGGCGAAGGCACCGTTGGTGGCCACACTTCCCGCCAGGACCGCCGCCACGCCGGCATCAGCCTCAGCCAGAATGCCATCGGCACCGAAGCCTTCCGTGTCGACCGTACCGGCCGCGACGACCGCATCGCCCAGCTCGCTCTCAGCGCGGATACCATTGGCGAAGGCGCCATTGGTGGCAACGGTGCCTGCGAGCACGATGGCGTCGCCGTTGAGCGCGCCCGCTACGATACCTTCCGACCCGAAGCCTTCGGTGTCGACATTGCCGGCCAGAACGAAGGCATCCTGATCGGCGAGCGCGGTAATGCCGGTTGAGAATGCACCGCTCGTGGTCACTTCGCCTGCAAGCACGCTTGCATTGCCATCAAGCGCAACTGCAATGATGCCGTCGGAGCCGAAGCCATCGGTTGCCACATCGAGAGCGGCAACCGTGACGTCACCGCTGCCGCCTGGCAATCCGCCGCTCACCGCCACGATTCCGTCGGAGAAGTCGCCTGACGTGGAAACCTGGCCGACAAGCACATCCACATCATCGGTCCCGGACCAGCCCAGGATACCGGGTGAGAAATCGCCATTGGTCTCAACGCTCAAGCCGGCGATGATCACATTGCTGGTCGGATCGATGCCGACGACGCCGGGCGAGAAATCGCCATTGGTCGTGACACTGCCGAAGAGCGTGAAGGAGGTTCCATTGGCGCTGTTGATGATGCCGGCCGAACCATCGCCCTGGGTTTCCACATTGCCGGCGATCACATAGGCGGAGCCGTCATTGGTATCTGCCAGAATGCCGGTGGAATTGTTTCCTTGAGTGGTGACCGAACCCGCCGCAACAAAGGCCGTGCCTTCGTCGATGGTTGCGGTGATGCCATTGGCGCTGTTCTCGGTGGTGTTCACTTCGGCCACAGCGACAGCCGCAAAGCCGCTTTGAGCGGATGCCGTGATGCCGGCTCCGGTCGAGTTCACCGTGTCTGCGAGAACCAGCGCCGGCCCGTCAGTGGCGGTGGCGATGATGCCCTGCGAGCTGGGGCCGGCCGTCACGACGTCATTGGCGATCACGCCGGCAAAGACGGAGCCGTTCGCGACGATGCCGTGGGAATCCTGCCCATCGGTCGAGACCGTGCCGCTGGCAAGCACCCCGGCCAGGCCAGCGGAATTTGCCACAACGCCGCTCGAGCCATCGCCCGTCGTCGTCACATTATTGACCGAAGCGAGGGCTGCGAGCGTACCCTCAACATTGACGCCATGGGCGTCATTGCCCGATGTGGTGATCTGCCCATCGCTCGTGGCAACCGCGATCAGGCCGGCGGTGGCATTGATGCCATGGGCGCCGTTTCCAGTGGTCGTGACATCATGGGCCGAGGCGAAGGCGGTTCCGACGAGGGCCTGTGCGTTCACACCGATGCCCTGGCTGGTGACGTCGTTCACATCCACGGTCACAGCGCCCAGGGCGGTCGTCGCGTTAACCCCCATTCCCGTTGCGGACGAGACGTTTCCGGCGGTGACATCGACATCGCCGGCGCCGGATGTGGCGTTGATGCCGGTGCCGCCTGCGATCACGTCATCGACATCGACGACAACATTCCCGAGCCCCGTGGTGGCATTGACACCGATGCCGGTGCCATTTGCCGTGATGGTGCCTTGCTGGATGACGGTGCGGCTGCCAAGCAGGCCGGAGACATTGATCGCGGTCGCGTTGGTGGTGGTGATGCTGCCTTGCGAATTGACCGTAAGATCTGCATCCGCCAAGCCCAGGAACCCACCAGTCGTGACATTCACACCGATCGTGCCCGGCGGGGGAATGACGACGACGCCATCCTCGATGGTCAGGACGAAATCGCTCGTCCTGCCGGGGTAGGATATCGCGCCTGTTCCACCTGGAGCGCAGTTCGCCCCGCCCGGCACCGGCGCGCAAGACGCCGCCCAGGCCGTCTGGTTGCCCATTGGTGCGCCGAACAGGCTCAAGCCCGCTAAGGCAACGCCAACGTAAAGCGATGGTCTGGAAAATCGAGACAGCTGCCCGGCGCTGAGACCTTCCGGGCGCGAGTAGGCATTGTTGATCGCACGTGTAGGAGCACCCGACGATGCGGGTCTTGTCCGGCACTTCATGTAAGAGCCCCCCAAAAAGCGCACAGCGCAATCGGTCGCTGACGTCCCAGGGCGCCCCTATGCCCGACGAGAATCGCCAACCGATGGCCATTGCATCGCCATAGATGCAACACAATCGACTTACTTGCGCAATCGGGTGAAAACTTTCGGTAGTCTCATTATGCGATTTTGTCGGCGGATTTACTTTGTGGGCGGAAGAATTCTTCGCCTTTAAGCGCAGGCTGCCATGTATTTAAGCCTCTGTTAGGCCTAAATGATTCCAAAGCCAAAAAAGAATTGTTACAGAGATTTATAGGCGAGGAGGCAAAGTCGGCCCACCTTAGCCGTCCGTCTAAAATCAAAAACAATGTTGCGCGGACGCTACAATGCTCGCACGGTGAAGCATGACCCTCGCGTGCCGGGCGGACCACGGGTTCCGAGGCGACCTAAAGCCGAGCCGGCAATTCAGATGCGAGGTAATCGATCAGCGCACGGGTTGCCGGCAGCATGCCGCGGCGGGAGGTAAAGGTCAGATAGACGAGGCTTTCCGACGCGAACCAATCCGGCAGAACATGGGTGAGCGTCTCGGCCTCGAGAAAGGGACGGCAGACTGCTTCCGTCACCAGGGCGATGCCTAGGCCTGCCACCGCGGCCCTGTTGATCAAACCAAAATCGGACGCGGCAAAGCGCGGCGTGAATTCGATCGAGTGGTGCTCGCTATCGGCGCGCAGCAACGTCCACTGTGTTGCGTCACCATCTTCCGCCAATGTCAGCAACGACTCCCTACCAAGATCCTCTGGCTGCCTGATTGGGGGGCGTGCCGAGAGATAAGCCGGAGCGGCGACAAGAATACGCCGGCTCGTCCCGAGCTTCCGCACAATCAACGAAGCGTCAGAATCCAGCTGCTCCCGCACGCGGATCGCTACATCGAACGGTTCTTCGATGAGATCCACTCGCCTATTCGACACCGCCACCGCGACCCGGATCTCTGGGTAGTGGAATGCAAATTGGCAGAGCACATCCGTCAAGGCTGTATGAAGGAGCCCCGGCGGGCAAGCAATACGGAGCATTCCGCGCGGCGCCGATGTCAGCAGCTGGGCTGCTCGCTGGGCCTCTTCCGCAGACCCGATGATGATATCAGCATGCTTCGCGAGCTCAGCCCCGATGCCGGTTACCCGGAACCCACGCGCCGACCGCTCGATCAAACGAACCCCGAGGCGGTCTTCAAGGCGCGACACGCGCTTGCTCAGGACGGATTTGCTCGTGTGCATCGCGCGCGCAGCGGCGGTGAAACCGCGATGTTTCACCACCATGCCGTACGCGAAAAGGTCTTCGAGATATCCCACGATCGTTTTCATTTTGAGAACGATTGGTTGCAGATTCGCGGTGCCGACATATCACAGTTTTCGGTTTAGAAACAGATCGACCGTTTCGACACGAGGAAGACGCGAATGTTTGTCGTCACAGGTGCTAACAGCAATACCGGCAGTGGGGTCGCCAATGCGCTGCTCGATCGTGGAGCAACAGTGCGGGTGATCGGGCGCAACGGAGAACGCCTCCAACCCTTCGGCGAGCGCGGTGCCGAACTCATCACCGCGGAGCCAGCAGATCGCGCGGCCTTGGCCCGAGCGTTCGAGGGCGCAACGGCCGTCTACGTGATGCTGCAGCCGGGCTACATTCCGACCAGCGATGATTTCTCGGCCTATCAGCGCGCGGTGATCGACGCGCTCATCGCAGCTCTCGTCGAGATGCGCGTTCCGCGTGTCGTCGCCTTGAGCGGATGGGGCGCCAATTACGAAAAGGTCTCAGATCCCCTCGCGGGCTTGCGTGTTCTCGAAGCACGCCTCCACGCCATTGACGGGCTGAGCACACTCGTTCTGCGGCCAGGCTGGTTCATGGAAAACGCCATTGGCTTCATTGAGGACATCGCGAAATCGGGCATGGCCTCCGGGCAATTGAGAGGTGATCTCGCGCTCCCGATGATTGCGACCGCCGATATCGGTGCGGTTGCAGCAGATGCGCTGCTCAAGCGCGACTTCGGCAAATTCGCCATTCGCGAATTGGAAGGCCCTGAGACCCTCTCTCTCGAGGAGGCGGCTGCAATCGTCGGTGATCTCTCCGGGTGGGCTGGCGCCCGGTACGAGCAGGTGTCCGCCGAGAACGCTCGCTCGCAATTGCTGTCCTCCGGCTTTTCCACACATATGGCCGATGCGATCGTGCGCATGACCGACGATGTCAACGAGGAGCGCATCCGCATGGTGCAACCACGCGACCAGCGGATCATCACCACGACACGCTTCCAGAGCTTCGCCAAAACCGTGCTTGCTCGTTCGAATGCAGAGCGAGGTGCGCGATCATGACCGACATGCTAGCGCCGGGCGCCTTTCTGAACTGGACCATCGGAAAAAAGACGGTGACCAGCCTGAGCGATGGTTTCAATGCCGTCGATTACGACGTCATTCACTCCGTGATGCCCGAGAAGGGTGCCGCGCTTCAGCAAACCGCTCACCGCCCTGAGAAGCCGGTATTCACGCATACGATGTTCCTTATCCGCGGCGAGAACCATGGGCCGATCTTGGTCGATGCTGGAATGGGAAACAGCGCCGGCCCCACTTTGGGATGGCTTCCGAGCTCGCTGGCAATGGCGGGGGTTGCTCCTGCCGAGATCGACTTGATCCTGATCACGCATCTGCATCCCGATCATTGCTTCGGGCTGCTCGACGAAAATGGCAGGGCCGTCTTCCCCAATGCGCGGCTCGCGATGCATCGGGACGAGCATGAGTTCTGGTTCAAAGCGGATGGCGAGGCGCGCGCTCCTGACACTCTGAAGCCCTATTTCGACCAAGTCCGCGCTTCAGTGGAGCCTTACCGCGATCGCATCACGTTCTTCCGCGACGGCGAGGTTGCGCCCGGCGTCACGGCGGTTCCGCTTGCCGGTCACACACCCGGGCACAGCGGCTTCAAGATATCATCCGGGGGCGAAGAAATTTTCCTCTGGGCAGATATCATCCATATGCCGGCCATTCAGCCTGCTTTGCCGGATGCCGGGGTCATTCATGACGTCGATCCGACCGCCGCGGCTGCTACGCGACGGCGGGTGTTCGCCGAGGTCGCCGCCGGAAATCAGCTCGTGGCGGGCTGCCATCTGGAGTTTCCAAGCGTCGCCCGGCTGGCCTTAGATGGCGAGGCCTATCGACTGATCCCGGAATTCTGGCCCCATGCCGCCCTCTAAGAGGCGTCGCGAGACCGCAGTGTGGGTAGCGTGAACAGGGTCGCCCTCACCCGCCCGCGGCGCGCGGCAATAGCCGCCTGCGAGAGCATTTTCGAGCGAGGTGGATAGCGGTTCGCGTGAAGAAAATGCGATCAAGCAAGATCTTCAGACGCGGTTTCGTGATTAAAAGCGGAAAACGCATCTAGAGATGCAGTGGGCGGCCGATCGCTGCCAGCGCCGCCTCCTGAAAGGCTTCACCCATGGTCGGGTGCGCATGAATCGTGCCGGCAATGTCTTCGATCCGCGCACCCATTTCGATCGCCAGCGCAAAGGTGGATGCGAGCTCGGCAATGCCGGCGCCGACGGCCTGGATGCCGAGCAGCACATGATCTTTCGCGCGCGCGACAATGCGGATGAAGCCATCCTCGCGGGCCATACTCATGGCACGGCCGCTGGCGCGGAAGGGAAAGCTGCCCACGAGGACCTCCAGTCCCCGCTGCTTGGCCTGTTCGGGGGAAATCCCCGCGGTCACCAATTCCGGATCGGTGAAACACACGGCCGGAATGCATTGGGCCGACCACTTGCGCCGGTGACCGGCGATGATCTCGGCGACCATCTCGCCCTGGGCCATGGCGCGATGAGCAAGCATCGGCTCGCCCGTTACATCGCCGATGGCATAAACGCCGCGCATCGAGGTTTCGCAACGGTCATCGATTGCGATATAGCGGCCGTTCATCGCCAGCTGTAGCTCCTCCAGACCCCAGCCTTCGGTGACCGGATGCCGGCCAACCGTCACCAGTACCTTGTCGGCGGAGATATGGCTCGGGCCACCGCCAACCGTGTCCAGCTTCAGGCGCGCGGCTTTTTCGTCGTACCCGCTCGCCTGAACGGAGGTGAGGACCTCAATGCCAAGCTCCTTCAGCCGCTTCGTAATGGGCGCGGTCAGCTCGGCGTCATATTGCGGCAATATGCGATCGGTCGCCTCCACCACGGTGACTTTCGCGCCGAGCTTTGCGAAAGCCGTGCCGATCTCAAGCCCGATATAGCCTGCGCCGACCACGGCAAGCCTGCCGGGCATTTCGGTGAGCGACAAAGCCTGCGAGGATGACAGGACGGGTCCGCCAACGGGAAGCTTGGCGAGCTCAACGGGCGCGGAGCCGGTCGCGATCACCGCCGCCTCGGCGCGCACCACGTGACTGCCCTCGTCCGCCTCGACCGCGACGGTCTTGCCGTCGAGAAAGCGGGCGTGGCCAGAAACCGCTCTGACTTTCGATTTCTTGAGTAGACCGCCGACACCCCGATTAAGGCGCGCGACGATCGTGTCCTTCCATCCCATGGCCCTGGCGAGATCGAGACTGGGCTTGCCTGCGCTCAGTCCCATGGCGTCCAGCTGAGGATTGGCGCCCAGCCGATGGTACTCGTCGGCAATATGGATCAGCGCCTTCGAGGGGATGCAGCCCACATTCAGACAGGTGCCGCCAAGCGCACCTCGTTCGATGATGACCGTATCAATGCCAAGCTGGCCGGCACGGATGGCGCAGACATAGCCGCCCGGTCCGGCACCAATGACCAGGAGCTTGCAGGTGAGATCGGCCATGGGTCAAGGATCCACAAAGATGAGGGCTGGCGTTTCGAGCAGAGTCTTCAGCCGCTCAACGAAGACGGCTGCGTCCCACCCATCGATCACACGATGATCGAAGCTGCAGGAGATGTTCATCATCTTGCGCGGCACGAAGCGCGCGCCATCCCAGTGGGGGCGGATGGCCATGCGGTTCACACCGACGATCGCCACTTCCGGGTGATTGATGATCGGGGTCGTTGCCAGCGCGCCAAGGGGACCGAGCGAGGAAATGGTGATCGAGGAGCCCGTCAGCTCTTCTCGTGTTGCCTTTCCCTCGCGGGCTGCATTCGACATTCGGGCCACACCCTCCGCGCATTCCCAGAGGTTCAGCGTCTCGGCATGGCGTATGACCGGCACCATCAACCCGGCCTGGGTTTGCGTCGCGATTCCGATGTGAACACCGCCGAACTGGCGCAGCACGCCGGCTTCCGCATCGTAATGTGCATTGAGCACCGGCTGCCGGCTTACAGCATCGACGAGCACCAGCATCATGAACGGCAATAGGGTGAGCTTCGGCCTGTTGTCGGCGTGCTCCCCGTTCAGCTTTGCGCGCAGTTCCTCCAGTGCTGTCACGTCCACTTCTTCGATGATGCTGAAGTGAGGGATGTCGCTGTAGGCAAGCGATACCCGCTCCGCGATTTTGCGACGAAGGCCGACAATTTTCGTTTCGGTGATCTCCGTGTTGGGGCGCTTGCGGCCCAGAGCCACACGTGATTTGCCGGATATGAACGCGTCAAGATCCCCATGGGTGATGCGACCAGCGGGGCCGCTCCCGGGCACGAGGCGCAGATCAATGCCCGCATCGAGCGCGCGCAGCCTCACCGCCGGCGAGGCCAAGGGCCTTTGCGGATGGCGAGCCCCTTCCTGCTCAGCCTGCGTATGCGCAACCGGCGGCGTTACCGATCGGGCTTTGTCCTCTTCGACGGACGCTATGGATGCCTCGGCTTGCGGTTGCGGCTGAGGCTCGGGACTCCCGGGCTCTTCGGCTAGATTGCCTTCACCCTCCACCTCCAGCCGCACAAGCTCGGACCCGACCGCTACGGTCGCGCCGACCGCGGCCGCAAGCTTCACCACCTTGCCGCCAGCGGGCGAGGGAATTTCGACGGTTGCCTTATCGGTCATCACCGCTGCGAGGAGGTCGTCCGGGTGAACCTCCTGCCCGATCTCGACATGCCATTCGACGAGTTCTGCCTCGGCCACGCCTTCGCCGACATCGGGGACACGGATCGACAGCAGTCCCATGTCAGGTCTCCAAAAGCTGCTTCATTGCCTGACCAACGCGGGCGGGACCGGGGAAATAATCCCATTCCTGCGCGTGGGGGTAAGGCGTATCCCAACCGGTCACTCGGCGTATGGGTGCCTCGAGGCTGAAGAAGCAGTTGGCCTGCACCAGCGCCGCGAGCTCCGCCCCATAGCCGCAGGTCAGCGTGGCTTCGTGCACCACGAGACAACGGCCGGTCTTGCGAACGGACGCGGCGATCGTGTCGAGGTCGAGAGGCAGCAGCGTGCGCAGATCGATGACTTCAGCATCGATGCCGGTTTCCTCCGCTGCGGCCAGGGCCACATGCACCATCGTGCCATAGGCGAGGACCGTCAGCGCGTTGCCCGTTCGCCGGACCGCTGCCTTGCCGAGCGGGGTCACGTAGTAGCCGGGCTCGACCTCGCCGAGTTCATGCTGCTTCCAGGACACGATGGGCCGGTCGTGGTGGCCGTCGAAGGGACCGTTGTAGAGCCGCTTGGGCTCCAGGAAAATGACCGGGTCCGGATCCTCGATGGCCGACAGGAGCAGCCCCTTGGCATCGGCTGGGGTCGCGGGCACAACCGTCTTCAACCCGGTGACATGGGTGAACAAGGCTTCCGGGCTTTGGCTGTGAGTCTGGGCGCCATAGATGCCGCCCCCGGTGGGCATTCTGATGACGAGTGGACAGGTGAACTCGCCCGCCGAGCGATAACGAAGCCGCGCCGCCTCAGACACGATCTGGTCGTAGGCTGGATACATGTAATCAGCGAACTGTATTTCCACACAGGGCCTCAGCCCATAAGCGGCCATGCCAATGGCGGTGCCCACAATCCCCAGCTCGCTGATGGGCGTATCGAAGCAACGGGTTGTGCCATATTTGGTCTGCAAGCCGGCAGTGCATCTAAACACGCCGCCGAAAAAACCGACATCCTGACCGAAGACGACCACCGTTGGATCACGCTCCATGGCCAGATCGTGGGCGCTTCTGATCGCCTCGATCATCGTCATCTTCGTCATGATCAATACCCGGCCTCATGGCGCTGCCGCAGCAGATGCGGCGGCATGGTGGCGTAGACATCCTCGAACATGTCGCGCGGCGATGGCTTGCGGCCGGTCTGCAGCGTACCGATCGCCTCCGCCTCGCGCTGGGCTGCGATCACCGTCTCCATGATTTCGGCCTCAGCCTGCGTGTGGCGTTCCTCCGACCATTCTCCAAGAGCAATGAGGTGGCCCTTCAGCCGCAAAATCGGATCACCGAGCGGCCAAGCGCTGCTTTCTTCCTTCGGCCGATAGGCGGCAGGGTCGTCCGAGGTGCTGTGGGCCGCGACGCGATAGGTGACATATTCGACGAGTGTTGGCCCGAGATTGGATCGGGCCCGCTCGGTTGCCCATTTCGCCACCGCCCGCACCGCGAGATAATCATTGCCATCGACCCTCAGTGCGGGGATGCCGAAGCCGTGGCCGCGGGCGGCAAAGGTTCCAGAGCCACCTCGCGCAATTCCCTGATAAGTCGAGATCGCCCACTGATTGTTGACGATGTTGAGGACGACGGGCGCCTTGTAGGTCGAGGCAAAGACAAGAGCTGCGTGAAAGTCGTTCTCTGCCGTTGCGCCTTCGCCGATCCAGGCCGCGGCAATCTTCCGATCGCCCATGATGGCGGAGGCCATCGCCCACCCCACAGCCTGGGTATATTGAGTGGCGAGGTTGCCGGAGATCGAGAAGAACCCATGCTCGCGGGAGGAATAGAAGACTGGCAGCTGCCGGCCGTGAGCAGGATCTCCCGCATTGGAATAGACCTGGCACATCATCTTCACGAGCGGATAGCCGCTCGCGATCAGGAGGCCCGCCTGCCGGTAAGTCGGGAAATTCATGTCACCCGGCTTGAGCGCAGGCTGAAAGCCGCAGCTGACGGCCTCCTCGCCGAGATGCTGCATGTAGAAGGAGGTCTTGCCCTGGCGCTGAGCCATCAGCATGCGGGCATCATAGGCGCGCAGGGTCAGCATGTCCCGCAGGCCCTGGCGCAGCTCATCGGGGGTGAGACTTTCCGCCCAAGGCCCCACCGCCTCGCCTTTCCGGTTGAGAACCCGAATGATGGTGAAAGCGAGATCTCTGATCTCTTCGGGGCTCACGTCCACAGGCGGACGGCGGACGGCGCCGGCCTGAGGTATTGATACGCGCGAGAAATCCGGCGTGTCGCCCGGGCGGAATTCGGGTTCCGGCACAGTCAAACGCAGCGGCTCTGAGATGTGTTCAGTCATGGCAAGCCATCATGACGCGATGTGGCGCTCGTTTTTGAGCATAGACATTTTGCACGACTATCTCGTTTACAAAGCGATGGTCGGGGACAGGCGATCAGAATGTGGGCCTTTTCGTTGCACTCACCCGCCATGTTCCCGACCCTGGGACAGGTCTTCGATACCGGGCAGCGTTGCCAGGCGCGCAATGAAGGTGTCGCAGGAAAGCTGTCCATTTGGCTTGTACATCAGCATGACCTTCGACCGGTCCTCGTCTGCGCGGTTGACCGACATGGCCTCGAGCACGAAGCCCATTCGCTCCAGGATCGCCAGCACCCTGGGCAGGTGATTGAGCAGATCGGACGAGCTGAAGCGGATATATTGGCTGGCGGCTTGCATATAGAAAGCCTATCGCAGATCCGGTGAAATTGGCTTTCGTTCTTGCCTGAGATCATGCGATATCAAGAACGAACCTCCTGCTGACTAGCGATTCAACAGAACATTTTCCTGAAAGAGATATCATGGCCAAACCGCTTGACCGCATCGACCGCAAGATATTGCGGGCATTGCTCGGGAACGCCCGGCTGTCCAATAGCCAAGTGGCCGAAATGGTGGGGCTCTCGCCAAGCCCGTGCTGGCAGAGAATTCGGCGGCTGGAGCAGGATGGCTACATCATCGGCTATGTCGCGATGCTGGATCAGCGACTGCTCGGTGCGACTGAAACAGTCATCATCGAGGTCACGCTGGACCGCCATGACGACGAGATTCTTGAGAGCTTCGGCAGGGCCATGGCGGCAATGCCGGAAGTGCTCGAGGTCTATCTGACAACGGGGGAGTATGACTACTTCATCAAGGTGGCCGTGAACGGCACGGCCGGCTATGAAGAGTTCCTCCGCAAGAAGCTGTACAAGGTGCCCGGCATCCGCCATTCACGCTCAAGCTTTGCTCTGCGATGCCTCAAGCAGATGCACTCGATCGTGCCGGGGATTGAATAGGTCCGCGGGGCCAGTAAGAGCCTCGCGGGATCGGGATTAGGAGACCTGCCGGAGATACCGCACCGGGCGCCCCGGCACGACAGCGGATGCGGCACGGACAATGCCTTGCGCGTCGATGCCATAGTGGCGGTAAAGATCCGCGATGGTGCCGGTCTGGCCGAAATGCTCAACCCCCAGAGAACGGAGCTTGTGGCCGTGAACCGAGCCCAACCAGGCGAGCGAGGCCGGGTGGCCGTCAGTCACCGTCACGATACCGCAATGTGCCGGTATGTCCGCCAAGAGACGCTCGACATGGCTGCGCGCATAGGCCAGACCGTGCTCTCGCGCCCGCTGCGCCGCCGTCCAGCCGGCATTCAGCCGATCGGCCGAGGTGACGGCCAGAAGCCCGATATCGCGCCGATCCTCTGACAGCAGCCCGACAGCCTCGATCGCTTCCGGCGCGACGGCACCCGTATAGACCACGATAAGCTCGGGATTGGCGCCAGGGCGGCGCAGCCAATAGGCACCGTTGACAATATCGGCGGCGAGCTGATCGTTTATCTCCCGGCGAGGCTGCTCGATCGAGCGCGTGGAGAGCCTCAGATAGACGGAGCCGCCGACGGCATCGCGCAACCAGGTGGTTTCGTCGGGCTCTTCCTCACCGGACCGCTGCACATAGTCAAATGCGAAGCGCAGGATGGTCGCGAGTTCATCGACAAAGGCCGGCTCGAAACTCGCCAATCCATCCTGTGCCATTCCGATCAGCGGCGTGGCGATCGACTGGTGCGCCCCACCCTCGGGGGCAAGGGTAATCCCTGAAGGTGTGGCCACGAGAATGAAGCGCGCATCCTGATAGCAGGCGTAATTGAGCGCATCGAGCCCGCGCTCGATGAACGGGTCATAAAGTGTGCCGACCGGCAATAGTCTTTCGCCGAAGAGCGAATGAGAGAGACCGAGGGCCGAGAGCATCAGGAACAGGTTCATTTCGGCGATACCGAGCTCCAGATGCTGCCCGGAGGGAGAAAAGTCCCAGGAGAAGGTCGAGGGAATGCGCTCGGTTCTGAAGATATCGACCATCGTCTCACGGGCGAAAAGGCCGCGCCGATTGACCCACGCGCCGAGATTGGTCGAGACCGTGACATCGGGCGAGGTGGTGACGATGCGGGCCGAGAACGGGTCGTCTCGCTTGGCGATCCCGTGCATCAGCAGGCCGAATCCCTGCTGGGTGGACATTGAAGACGTAATCTCGACATCCAGCCGGCTTGGCACCTGAACCATGGCCGCGCTTTTCCGGCGCTGCCCCGCTGCTCCGAACGGGCATTGCTCGACGAAACGCCGAAGGGCCTCCGGATCGTCCAGCCCTTCGTAAGGGTCCCACTCGTGATCCTTACGAATTGCCATCTCCTGCCGCAGGGCTTCGAGCTGCGTCGCGGTCATCAGGCCGGCATGATTGTCCTTATGGCCCGCGAGAGGCAGACCATAACCCTTGATCGTATAGGCGATGAAGCAAACCGGCCGATCATGGCGGCGGGCTTCATCGAAGGCCTCCAGAAGCGAGGGCAGATCGTGCCCCGCCAAATTCGTCATGAGGCTGGCAAGCTCGGCGTCACTGCGGCTCTCGATCAGTCGGCTGGAGGGGCCCTGATCCCCGATATCGTCCAGGAGGCGCTTACGCCAGGCCGCGCCACCCTGGAAGGTCAGCGCCGAATAGAGTTGATTGGGACACGCATCGATCCACCGCTTCAGGGCCTCGCCACCGGGTTCCGCGAAAGCCTGCTGCTGAAGCGAGCCATATTTCAGCACCACAACATCCCAGCCGAAATTGCGGAAGATGTTCTCGAAGCGCTGCCACAGCCCTTCGCGCACCACAGCATCGAGGCTCTGCCGGTTGTAATCGACGATCCACCAGGTATTCCGCAGGCCGTGCTTCCAGCCTTCGAGAAGCGCCTCGAAGATGTTGCCCTCGTCCATCTCGGCATCGCCGAGGAGAGCAATCATCTTGCCTTCATCCCCATCGGCGGCCCAGCCCCTCGCCCGGAGATAGTCCTGGGTCAGGGATGCGAACAAGGTCTGCGCCACGCCGAGGCCGACCGATCCGGTCGAAAAGTCCACATCGTCGACGTCCTTGGTACGCGAGGGATAGGATTGCGCCCCCTTGTACCCCCGGAAATTCTCCAGCTTCTCACGCGATTGATGGCCGAACAGGTACTGAATCGCGTGGAAGACCGGGCTGGCATGGGGCTTAACCGCGACGCGATCCTGAGGGCGCAGGATCGCGAAATAGAGAGCGGTCATGATGGTGGAGAGGGATGCGGATGATGCCTGGTGCCCGCCCACCTTCAGCCCGTCCTCATTCGGCCGGATGTGATTGGCGTGATGGATCATCCAGGTCGACAGCCAGCGGACCTTCCGTTCCAACTGCGATAGATAGCGCACGCGCGTGTCATCCATGACCCATCTCCCTTTGGTGAGAATCATAGCTCAGGCGAAATGCTGAAATAAGCCAAAGACACTTCCGCCGGATGGCGAAGTTGGCGATAACCGCTAATCAGAACAATTTTGCGTAAAGAATCAGCCAATGAAAATATTGGATGCCATAGACCTCCGGATCATCGCCGGAGTCCAGGATAACGGGCGGATCACCATCAACGAGCTCGCCGAGCGGGTGGGTCTTTCACCCTCGCCCTGTGCGCGGCGTCTCCATATTCTCGAGGAAAGCGGTGTCATAAAGGGCTATACCGCCACCATCGATCAAGCAAAAGTCGGGCTGCCGGTGAGCGCCTTCGCCTCGATCAAGCTTGAACGACAGCGTGAGGAGGATCTCGATCGCTTCTCCAAAGCGGTGGCGCGCTGGCCAGAGGTGGTCGACTGTTACCTCATGACCGGCCAACGGGATTATCTCCTACGCATCGTCGTGCGAGATCTGCATGCCTATGAGGAGTTCCTCAAATCCAAGCTGACACGGCTCGAGGGCGTGGCATCGATCGAGACCAGCTTCGCGCTGAGCCAGATCAAAAGGTCCGAGGTGCTGCCACTGACCTGAGTATGGCACCTGCCATCAGATTATCGGCAAATGCCGGGGGTTGATCCATCAGAAATCAGAATACAAGTCATCAGAAGAAACCGCATTCGGCATGCGGAACGACCATGGTATCAGATTGCACCCTTGTGGGAGGAGCCTAGCAAAGGCCACGATAATCGCTCACCGGGTCGTGAATTCCGGCTGCTGATCCCGATGTCGCCGTGGCATCGGCTCATAATGCCGCTCGTTCAGAATTTGCGGCCAGGGCATACAGAAGCGAGGGGACGGGGTGGAAAACGCAATTGAACATCAATGTGTGCGCGAGGAGCAGCGCAGATCGAAGCTGGTTCAGAGCCTCGAAAGAGTTGACCGGCTGATCGGCAAGGTCGAGGACGCCGCGATGGTGCTCTCGGCCCTCTCAATCGCCGTGATCACCATTATCGTCTGCGCGGAAGTCCTGCTTCGGTCGCTGTTCGGCGTCTCAACGCTGATTGCAACAGAATTTCCCGGCTATCTGCTGGTTGCAAATGTCTTTCTGGGGCTGGCCTGGACTTTCCGCAATGGCGGCTTCATCAGGGTAGATCTGCTTTACCTCAACTTCGGACCGCGGCTTACTGCCTTCGCAGACTTCGTGATGTCCGCCGTCGGTACCGCCGTCCTGATCATCTACACCTACTATCTCTACTGGTTCGTGCTTCAAAGCCACGCGACCCACGTGACGTCGATCTACGTGACCCGGACGCCCTTATGGATCCCGCAATTGGTGATGCCGGTGGGCTCTGCCCTTCTCACGATAGCGGTGCTGATGACCATGTTGCGTGCGGCGGTGCGGCTCGTCTCTGCCGATGCCCGCAGGGAGGACCAGCAGAAGAATTCGATGCCGGAGGTTGATAGCTGGCTATGACTTGGGTCGCGTTCTCCATCTTTAGCATCACGACTCTCGTTGTGCTGCTTGCGGCAGGCACCTGGATCGCGATTGCCCTGATCACCACCGGCATGTCAGGGCTCTATCTCGCCGGCGGCCTGCGCCCGCTCATGGCGCTTGGCAGTATCAGCTGGAACTCCATCAACAGCTTTACCCTCAGCCCTGTCCCCCTCTTCATCGTGATGGGGGCAATCATCCTGCGATGCGGCATCGCCGAGCGGTTCTATCAGGGCCTTGCCATATGGCTGCGTGCCCTGCCGGGCGGGCTTCTGCAATCCAATATCATTGCCTGCAGCGTCTTCGCGGCTGCCTGCGGCTCTAGCGTCGCGACCGCCGGGACGATCGGTACGGTGACGATCCCGCAACTGCAGCGGCGCGGTTACGATAATCCGATGGTCTTTGGATCGCTGGCGGCCGGCGGAACGCTCGGCATCCTCATCCCGCCGAGCATCGTGATGATCATCTACTGCTCGATCGTGGATGAGTCGGTGGCCAAGCTCTTCATCGCTGGCGTGGTTCCCGGCCTACTGCTCGCATTCCTGTTCATGGTCTATATCGGGGTACGCTGCATTCTGAACCCCAGCTTGGCGCCGGCCAATGCGGAGGATCAGGGCAAACGCACACTCCGGTCACTCTTCGACATCCTGCCGCTATTCTGCCTGATCAGCTTCGTGATGGGTTCGATCTATGCCGGCTGGGCGACCGCGACAGAAGCGGCGGCAATCGGCGTGTTCGTCAGCTTCGTGATCGCAGCGATGTATCGCGGCCTCACTTGGCCCAACATCAAGCTGGCCCATATCGAAGCGGTCCGCACCACGTGCATGGTGCTCTTCATCGTCATCGGCGCGCAGGTCTTCTCCTACGGGCTGGCCTATTCGGGAGTGAGCCGGGCTTTAACGGAATACGTGCTCTCGCTCGAGCTCTCCAGCTTCGTGCTCTTCCTGGCCATCACCCTTCTTTACCTCGTGCTTGGCTGCCTGATCGACGGGTCGTCCATGATGCTCCTGACGCTTCCCGTCCTTTATCCGATCATCACTGCAGCCGGCTTTGATCTCGTCTGGTTCGGCGTCGCCGTGGTTGTGCTGATCGAAATCGGGATGATCACACCGCCGATCGGGCTCAACCTGTTCGTTCTGCACGGCTTGAGCAATGGCAGGCCCTTTGCGGAGGTCGCCCGGGGATCACTGCCTTACGTCGTCATCATGCTGCTGTTCCTGCTGCTGCTTTGGTTCGTGCCAGAGATCGTCTTGTGGCTCCCCACGCAGATGGCCGCGAACGCCTGATGCTCTTCACGTTCACTCAAGGGAGGATGAGTTGATGAACGATCTCTATTTCAACAGAAGATCGGCGCTGAAAGGGCTGGGTGCGATTGCGCTGCTCGCGGCAGGTGCACGCCCAAGCTTCGCCAGCCCGCTGAAGTGGGATTTCATTATCATTTACGGGCCCGGTCATCCCTCGACCATCAACTACAAGGCCTTCGCGGATGATGTGCGCAAGCGTACCAATGGCGAGCTCGACATCACCGTGCGCACACCTGGCGAGCTCCCTTTCGGGGGCACGGAAGCCCTGACCGTCGTGGGACAGGGACAGGTGCAGATGTCGCTCGGCTATATGGGCTTCATCGCCGGAACGACGAAGATTGCCGCGCTGCCGGGATTGCCCTTCCTCATCCGCAATGCCGAGGAAGCGGACAAGTCAATGGAGGTGCTCCTGCCCTTCGTGGAGAAGGCCGTTCAGGCTTACGGGGCATCCATCCTGATGTGGAACGGCCAGCATTGGCCGCAGAACCTCTATGGGCGGGGCAAACCCATTGATCGGCTGGACCAGCTGAGCGGCCGGAACGCGCGCGGATCCACTCCCGAACAGGCTGACATCATCCGTCGCTATGGCGGCGCTCCCGTCACGCTGACGACCGCCGAAGTGCCAGAGGCGATGGAACGCGGCCTGGTGGACGCCCTGTTCACTGGTGCGGCCAATATCACGGGCTCGAAATGGACCGAGTTCCTCGAGTGGGGCTATCTCTGCAATCCGCATACCGGCATCGAGTACATGCTGATCAATCAGCAGGACTACGAAGGTTTGCCTCCTGAAATTCGTAAGGTGCTCGACGAGACGGTCGCGGACCATCGCCCAAAGATGGCTGCCTCGCTCAAGAAGGTGAATGACGAATCGCAAGCGATCTTGCGCGAGAAGCTCAAGATCACCGATGCGAGCGAAGAGGACATAAAGCGCTACGAATCCGATTGGGCCGGCTACTGGACCGAATGGGCGAGCGGCGCCGGCCCCGACGCGGAAGAGGCTCTGAAGAAGGTCCGCGAAGTGCTGGGCAAATAGTGCAGCTCTTCCTCCGGCTCGCGGGGAAGTTCCTGTGAACTCATGAAGAAACGTCGCCCTGGCGGCGGTTCCGATGCTCCAAGGCACAGCCGAGCCCTTGGCAGTCGGCGTGGATAACGCGTACCCACTGCCAAGACAACCGAAGCAGTTCCACCGCGATCATCG
Source organism: Rhodoligotrophos sp. CJ14 (assembly GCF_038811545.1). Taxonomy (GTDB): domain Bacteria; phylum Pseudomonadota; class Alphaproteobacteria; order Rhizobiales; family Im1; genus Rhodoligotrophos; species Rhodoligotrophos ferricapiens. Next base: position 3,620,803 of record NZ_CP133319.1, on the reverse strand, counting down.
CCTCTTCCGATGAACACCATCAGAACTTTGCTGATAGGCGCGATGGGACGATGACTATAAAACAGATCAATTCGGACTCTCGGAGCAGCGGAGATTTATCTTCAATAGCGGCATGGCGCGGACATGAACCTAGATAAGGCAATCAATATCGACGACATGGCCGTCTTGGCGAGGAGATATTTGCCGAGGATTGCCTTTGATTTCATCGATGGCGGTGTCGATGGAGAGGTGGGGCTTGCACGCAACCGGCAGGCATTCGACCGCTACAAGCTGCTTCCGCGCTATTTGATCGATGTCGAGAAGCGCAGCCAAAAGGCGACGCTTTTCGGGCACGACTATGCGGGTCCGTTCGGTATCTGCCCGATGGGTATAGCCGGCTTCTTCCGGCCAGGGGCGGATCTGATGCTCGCCAGAGCGGCCGCCAAGTTCAATGTGCCCTATGTGATGTCGAGCGCGAGCTGCGACTCGATCGAAGCGGCCATGGCGCAGGCGCCGGAAACCACCTGGTTTCAGATCTATGGAACACGGGATCCACGCATCACGATGGATCTCATCCGGCGCGCCAAAGCGCTGAAGGTCCGGGTGCTGCTGCTCACCATCGATACGCCGGTCATGGCCAAGCGCGAACGCAACATGCGCAACGGCTTTCGCCGCCCTATGAAAATGACGCCGTCGGTCATCTTGCAAGGATTAAGCCGCCCCGCCTGGACCTTGCGCTATCTGATGAAGGGCGGAATCCCGATGATGGAGAATTGGCGGCCCTATGCTGCAGAGGGGGCGAGCGCCAATGACGTTGCGGATCTCTATGGCACGGAGACACCTGCGCCCGCACAGACCTGGGACGTCCTCAGGCTCGTGCGCAAGGCCTGGCCGGGACCGCTGGCGGTGAAGGGCGTGCTGCACCCGGATGATGCCCGGATGTGCATGGATATCGGTGCCGACGGCCTGGTGGTTTCCAATCACGGCGGGCGTCAACTCGACAGCGCTCCCACATCGATGGACATGCTGCCGATCATAGCGGATGCGGTCGGACACCGGATGGAACTGCTCATCGACGGTGGATTCCGGCGCGGCGCCGACGTGGCGAAAGCCCTTTGCCTCGGTGCGAAGGCCGCCCTTTTCGGCCGCCCGGCGATGTTCAGCGTCGCTGCAGCCGGAGAGGCTGGGGCCTGCAAGATGCTCGAGATCATCCGCCAGGAGATCAGCCTCGTGATGGGTCAGATGGGCTGGACCGACCTCAACTGCGCGGGACCGGACTCTATCGTGGATCTCGCCAATCTGCCGCCAGTCACCACGAGACCGGCCAGCCAAAATCGCGCGTCCGCCTGATCGCGCTTCGAATTGACGAGCGGAGTTCCCATGACCAACCGCATGCATCTGATTGGCTTCTACATGCACAGCCCGATCAACCACAGCGTGCTGAGCTGGGCTGATCCCGAGGATGATCGACTGGAAGGCCTCGGGTCATTCGAGCATTGGAAGCGGCTTGCGCGCACCCTGGAGCGCGGATGCTTCGATGCGGCATTCCTTGCTGACACCCCGGGCGGGTTCGACCGCTACAAGGAAAGCTTCGATGATTATGTGCGGTATGGCGTCTGCTGGCCCTGTCACGACCCGATGGCATTGGCCGGGGTGATGCTGGCGGAAACCGAACATCTGGGGTTTGCCGTCACGCTCTCGACCTCGGGAAGCCACCCCTATACCGCGGTGCGACGGCTCTCGACACTCGATTATCTGAGTGGCGGCCGGGTCGGCTGGAACATTGTATCGGGCCATCTTCGCGGCGAGCATCGGGCGCTGGGCCTTGCGCAGATGGAGCATGATCAGCGCTATGATCAGGCCGACGAGTTCATGGAAATCTGTTATGCGCTCTGGAACGGCATCAAGCCAGACGCCATCCGGGCTGACCGGGACCGGGGCATCTATGCCAATCCCGAACGCGTCGATGTCATCGATTTCAAGGGCACCTATTATTCCTGCAGGGCGGTGCCACCGGTGCTTCCTTCGGCCCAGGGCCGACCGGTCCTGTTCCAAGCAGGCTCGTCCGGACGGGGCCAGCAATTCGCCCTGAAGCATGCCGATGTCATCTTCGCCATCCAGCCTCGGGGGAGCGAGATGGCGCGCTTCGTGAAGAATTTGAACGAGGCTGCACAAGGCGCGGGGCTTGCGGATGCGCCGAAGGTGGTGTTCGGGATTCAGTGTGTGCTCGGCGGAACGGAAGAAGAAGCGAAACGCAAGCAGGCCGACATGAGCGAGCGCATCCCGCTGGATGCGGCGCTGAGCCGGATGTCGGGGACGCTCGGGATTGATTTCAGCAAGCTCGATCTCGACCGGCCTCTCGCCGCAAATGATACGCAGGCATCGCGCGGCATGCTCCAGGCGCTCGCCAATCTCACCGGTGACGGAAACGCGACCGCGCGCGATGTGGCTCGTGTGTTTGGCGCCTCGACGGGAATGCTGCAGCTCGTGGGCACACCGGAACAGGTCGCCGACCAGCTCGAGACCCTGTGGCGGGAAAGCGGCTGCCATGGGTTCAACGTCACTCCCACGACGAGCCTCAGAAGCGTCGAGGATTTCGTCGATCAGGTGGTTCCGCGGCTGCAGGCGAAAGGCATCTACCGCCGCGAATACGAGGGAAAGACGCTCAGAGATCACCTGGCTGACTGAGCAGACGCCAATCGCAGTCAATCAAGGATTTGCCGCAATGCCCGAACGCACGTTCCGAACGCCAGTTCTCGAGGCCCCGCCGGGTGCCTGCGACACGCATATGCATTTCTATAATGATGCCTATCCACCGTCGCCGAAGGCCTGGTTGTTTCCGCCGAACTTCACGATTGAGGATTATCGGAAGGTTCAACAGCGTCTGGGCCTGCAGCGCATGGTGGTGGTGCAGCCCGTCACCTATGGCTTCGATAACAGCTGTATCCTCGATGCTGTCGAACAGATCGGCGATGACGCAAGGGCAGTCGTCACGGTGCCGGTTTCGATCTCCGACAAAGAGCTCGAAGACCTCTGGCACCGCGGCGCCAGGGGGCTCCGTTTCCACCAGATGCGCGGCGGAATGATGGAGTGGTCGGAGCTGCCGGTTATGGCGGAACGGCTGAAGGATACGGGATGGCATGTCCAGGTTCAGCTCGATGGTCTTGAGCTCCCGCGATATGAGGCGCTGATAGCGCAGCTCCCGATCACCGTGGTCCTTGACCATATGGGGCGCTATTCACGAGTGATCCCGCCCGAGCATGAGGCGTTTCAGTCACTGCTGCGCTTGGCCCGGCAGGAGAATGTCTACGTCAAAATCTCCGGCGTCTATCACATCTCCAAAGCCGGCGGCCCTGATTATCGAGACGTCGCGCCCTTGGGCAAAGCGCTGCTCGAGGTCGGACATGACCGGCTTCTCTGGGCCTCGGATTGGCCACACCCCACCGAGACCGCAGAAACCATGCCGGATGATGCCGATCTTCTCGACCTGCTTCTCGCCTGGGTGCCGGACGAGGCCGCGAGGACAGCCATTCTCGTGGACAATCCCGCGCGGCTTTACGGGTTCTGAGCCGAGCAAGGCATCACGCAAACTGATGGAAGGGCCGAGCTTCCTACTGGATTTTTTCCCATATGACCGTATCACAGGGCTGACCGGTGTTCACGGAGGCCCAGGATGCTCAATCGCATGACACTCGACCAGCTCCAAATCCTGCTTGTCGTGGCCGAGCTCGGCAGCTTCTCGGCGGCGGCACGCAAGCTCAACCGGGTGCAATCTGCAGTGAGCCAGTCCATCCAGTCGCTGGAGGACGCACTCCAGCTGCAGCTGTTCGACCGCTCGCACAAACTGCCACAGCTGACCGATGCGGGGCGTGCCATCCTGGCTGACGCCAAGCGCATCATCAGCAGTGCTGATGCCTTGCGTGCGCGGGCGACCAGCATTGCCACCGTCGCGGAACCGGAGATCAGTCTGGCGATCGAACAGGTCTTTCCGAATGAGGTGCTGATCGAATCCCTCAACGAGTTTCGCATCCGCTATCCGCTCGTCTCGGTCACTCTCTTTGCGGAAGGTTTGGGCGCGCCCGAGCAGTCGCTGCTCGATGGCAATGCGCGGCTTGCCATCTATTCGCCCGCGCTCGACGGCATGCCAGGCATCCAGATGCAATTCATGGGCGATGTTCCGATCTCGGCCGTTGCATCAGTGGACCATCCGTTGGCGCGCATCCAGGGGTTTATCAGCCAGGCCGATCTGGACGAACATGTCCAGCTGACCTTGACGGATCGGACGAAGCGTTACCGGGGCGTTGTCATGGGGTCGCGCACCTGGAGCTTCGTTGACCAGATCAACCGGCTCGATTTCGTGCTCCGGGGGTTCGGCTGGTGCACCATGCCCACTCATCTTGCCTGGCCGCATATCGAGGCGGGCAGGGTCGCGGAGCTGCGGCTCGCGATTCATCAAGGCCGGCCGCTGATGTTCCCGCTCTATGCAGCCTATAAGGTGGATCAACCTCCTGGACTGGCGGCGCGATGGCTCCTCCAGGACCTCCAGGAGCGCTTCACCAAGTGGCTTGGTACCGATCCGCGCAGCCATGCTCCGTCGATCCAGATCAGGGTCACCAAGAATGCACCCGCGAGCCATTGAAGCGATGTCACGGCCAGTTTGAACAGGAGCGGCCTTTCCTAGCCTCAACTCATGAGGGGTTCGCTGGGGTCGCTTGTTTTGGAGACGCACTATGACGAAAGCTCCGGTCGAATGCGGCAATCCCCGCGATGAGGGTGCAGGGTTCCGTCGCAGCTTGGGAGAATTCGCCACGGGCGTCACGGTCATCACAACGACCGTCGATGGTGTTTCCTACGGTCTGACATCGAATTCGTTCGCTTCGGTCTCTCTCAATCCGCCGCTCGTTCTCTGGTCGATCAGGCGCGAAAGCCAGAGCTTTGCCGCCTTCGAATCGTGCAGCCACTTCGCTGTAAATGTTTTGGCACATGACCAGATCGCGGTTTCGCAACATTTCGCCCGGTCAGGGCCGGACAAATTCGCGGATCTGGCCGTTTCGGCGGGTGCGGGCGGCGCCCCCTTGCTGAATGATGTGGTGGCCTCGTTCGAATGCAGACGGGTGCAGACCTATGAGGGTGGAGACCATCTCATATTGCTTGGTGAGGTCGAGACCTTCCGCCGCTATGAACGTCCGCCGCTGATTTTCGCCAAGGGCCGGTATGCGGTTACGGCCGAGCATCCGGAGATTACGGCCCTGGCCACGGGCGGCGTGTCGCGCCGCGTGAATGCCGAAGGTGAGGTCCTGTCGAACCTCCTGATCCGTGCCTATAGCGAGATCGCGGCAGAGCTGGAGAAACGACGGATGGAATCCGGACTTGGGTTGAGCTTGATGCAGGCCCGTCTCTTGCGCGCGGTCTCCACCAGTCGCGACAGCACGCTCGAAGCGCTCCTGCCGGAGCTCTTCCTCGACTTCAATGCCAGTGCCAACGTCCTGGGCTCCCTGGTGGCGCTTGGGCTGATTACGGTGGACGATGAGAAGAGGGTCAGCCTCACGGCGGCAGGGGAAACGTGCGTCCAGAGAATCGTGCATCATGCGCGGGCGAATGAGGCAATGCTGCTCGAGGGCATCACCGAGGAGGAGCTGGCAACCGTCACCTCCGTACTCAGCCGTATCGTCGCGCGTCGCGATCATCGCACTCATGTGCGCAAAAGCGATACCGGCCAATGATCGGCCGGTTCCTGGATGCGCGGTCAGAGATTGCGATAGCCGCCGCGATAGGCGATCGTAACACCGGCAGCATCCGGGACACGCAGGCCGACCACTCTCCCCAAAATGACGACGGCGCCTTCATCTTCCAGGGTGGCCTGCAGCCGGCAATCGAAGGCCGCCGCAGCGGATGATAGGACCGGCGCGCCGGTGACCAAGTGATCCCAAGACTGGCCGCCGAACCTGTTCTCGCCGCCAACGCTGCCGCCGAAGGCGCGGGCAAGCTCCTCCATGTCGGGTGGCAACAGGCTTATCGCGAATGCCTTGCTCGTCAGGATGGCCGGCAGCGCGCCCGTCCGGTGTCCGGCCGAGACCAGAACCGTGGGCGGTTCCGCCGAAACATGCGCAAAGGATAGGCCGAGAAAACCGGCGGGACCGTCAGCCGCTTGCGTCGTGACAATCGTGGCACCCACCGGGCGAGCGCCCACGGCCTGCCAAAAGCGCCCCGACGTGATCTGCTCGCCAGTCCATTCCATTTCGGATGCTCCTTTACTCTGCTGGCAGGCGCAATACGGCGAGATGCATTACGATCAGGCCCCTGCCTTCTCTTGCCAGGTCGCATCTATGACCTCGACGCCGGCTGCGTCCAGGTTCTTCTGCATCTGCAGGATCTCGAAGAGAGATGCGCCCGACTTGAGTTGCTTGCGGATTCCCACTTCGCTTTCGGCGCGCTTGCGTGCAGTCTCGACCGTCTCAGCCGCGAGGCGGACTGGAATCGCAAGCACGCCGTCATCATCGGCCACGATGATATCACCGGGCTCAACCCTCACGCCGTCGCAGACGATTGGGATATTGACCGCGCCCGGGCCGCGCTTTTCCGGATGGGCGGGGGAGACGATGGTTGACCATACTTTACAGCCCATGTCGCGAAGGGCTCCCGTGTCGCGCGTCGGGCCATCGGCCACGATGCCGGCAATGCCTTTCTCGGCGGCGAATGTGCCGGCAACATCCCCCCAAAGGGCGCCTTGCGGGACCCCGCCATTGACGAGAACGAGGATGTCCCCGCGCTGAGCGATGTTCAGAGCGGCATGGATCATCAAATTGTCGCCGGGATAGTTATAGGACGTGATCGCCTGACCCACGGCACGTTGCCCCGGCGCGATAGGGCGCATGCGCGGGCTCATGAGGCGGAGCCTTCCCTCGATTGCACCAAGCGCTTCATGAAGATCGGCCACCGAATAGGCGGCGATTGCGTCGAGCAGCGACTGCGGGCAGCGTTCGATGCGCGTGTAGATTACTGATTTCACGAGCGTTTCCCCAGCATCCCAGAATGTAAACTGCAGCGAGGCGATCCCGCCGGACCGGGCTGATCGCAGGCAATCGCGGGCCGCGATGTGCACGCCACAGATGTTGGAAGGCTGCCATAAGGATAGCCTCAACTGAATAGAGGAATTTCTGATCGCTCGTATCTTCGGATGTGATGAAAGCCAGTGATGAGTCTATACGGCGCGGACTAACAGCGCCGACGATGGTCGTCGGATAGACTCGCCGGGCACAGGGCGGGCCGCCCTGTCCGGTGCCGGAGCAGGAAGCCCCCCTCTACAAGGGGATGAGGCCGGCAACCGCGTGATCGGATTCCCGCTCGCTCGATGCGAGCCCCGCCACCACGCCGGCGCGGTCGGCCGCGTTCCGATTCTGGCTCATCTTGCGTTTGCCCTCGAACCTGGCGATCGGCATGCGCAGGCCGACGATGCCGCGGAGTTGCGCTTGAATGAACTCCGGCGGTGCATCCGAAACCGACCAGGGCGAGGCGCGGCCGCCCTCATGGAGATCGGTGAGACGACGCACAACGTCCAGCAGCCTGTCCGGATCCTCGAAGAACTCAACCGGACCATAGGCGTGAACCGCCATGTAGTTCCAGGTCGGCACTACCTTCCCGGTCTCCCGCTTAGTCGGATACCACGCCGGCGTGACATAGGCATCCGGCCCCATGAAGATCGCCAACCCATGACCCAGGATCGGAAGACGCCACTGAGGATTGGCCTTGGCGAGGTGGCCATAGATCACGCCGTGCGTGCCTTCACTGTCGTCGAGATAGAGAGGCAGCGGCGTAGCAAACGGCCCGTCTGCCGTGGCAGTGACGAAATTCGCCAACCGCGCCGCACGGATTGTGGCGTGCAAGCTCTCCTTGTCATCGTCGCGAAAGGCGGGCGGTATGTACATGCTGGATCTCCTTGCGTCCCAAGGAGAGATATCGGCGATCTAGCTTGTGGAAAACAGCCAATTCAGAACAATTGCGAGAGCCCAATTGGGGAAGCACGGCGTGACATCGGCTACCGCGGCCCGACGGCTATATCGGGAACTTCTGGATGCGCTCAGCCCTGCTCCTCGTCTCCCGTGACCCACAGCCATCTTGTCGAGGCGCAGTCGCAGGTCCTGCGAGATGCGCTCGGATAGGCCCGGCCCCGCGGTAGCGAAGCTGGCACGTCACTCTCGCAAAAATACCCCTCACGGCTTGGCGGGAGGGGTCACGACCTTAATGGCTGCCCTTCTAGAGCACTCAACCCTGACCCGTGCGGTCTATCTGCTCGGGCAAACGCGATACGATGCCCGAAGGCGCTTCATCGCCGCCTCAATGTGCCCAATCCGAAGGATGGTCTAGCTGTGGGGGATTGTGTTCTGGCCCCGGGTGGATAGTCTCATCGCCAGGGGAGGCTAACTTGAACGCGTTTATCAGCTCGGAAAGGCCTTCTGGCGCCACGTGTATAACGTCAGGGATAGGGACAGCGTGGAGGTTATCAAAAAGGCTACCGGGTGAGTTGGATAAGAGTTCCGGCCCATGTGCCCCTAACCCGTCAAGTTTAGGAGGAAGCCAACTCATAATACATATCCATAAAATAGGACAGCTGCATAGAAGACAACCATCCCATATAAACCCTTAATCCACAGTAAATAATCAGATTTGGTAAAAATAAACACCGAGTATTATAAGCTCGATATAGAGTTTGCTCGCGCGACGCACGACTGTACGAGCGCCATTCCTGATTACTTGCGGATCGCGACATTCCGGACTCGCGGGTCCGAGCTTGGCTCGAGGATGGCCGGAATGATTACAAAGGTCCAATCTGACTCAATATGCTCGAAGACTAGACTATTTCGCGGGTTGGAGACTGCTCAGGTAATCAACGACAGGGCCAATATCTTGATTGGCAACCGGCGCTTTGCAAGCATCGATCATCTTGTGGACTACGACCTGCCAAGCATTTTTCGACAACCGCGGCTGCTTGAGCAACATGCCGGCAGAGTGGCAGGCTGAGCAATTGTTATTGATTCGTGGAAGTCGACGGCCAGCTTGCGCGCCTCACGGGTTCACAAATGTTCCCGCAGGCAAGATATACTTGCGGGGAGGCAGGTGGTAGCGGAGGAGCGTTTCGTACATCCTCCCCGCAAGTGGAACCGGCCTTTTTCTTGCACCTGGTAGCGTGAGTTACTCGAGCGGGCACGACACAGAATATGCTGGGTACCACTTGGACAGACGCCCCCTAGGCTCGAGGATCATAATTCAAAGCCAAACGCTAAATAATCATAATAGCACGCTAGCTTTTTATAATAGGATCTATACGGATCTCGAAATGATGACCCAGAATTTTCCAACAAAAATTTTCTGAGAGGCTCTCTCTCTACTTTCATAGGTGACTGGAAAGGTAGAATGAGCGTTACCCTTTCTGGATCAAGCCCTGACAGGATATCCGTGGTGGTTTTATCGCTCCAATTTGAGTTATATTGCGATCTGTAGCCTCTTACGCGATATCCCCTCTTCTTGATCTTTTCTATGACCCTGGCTGCATCCTTATACTCAGAGCAGACCAGCTTCTCGCTATCATCGACTCCGGCTGCACGAAGATATCTGAACACTGGGATGTATGTGGCATTCGAACGGGCAAATGAGGGGAACGCAACCCTTAGCAACTCGTCAGCGTCAAACGTGGATCTTTCCCGGGGCAAATCATCAAACAAATCGGCAATTGAAACCCCTCTGTAACCGCTTCGAGCCAAGTTGCTTTGACCTTCTGACGCGATCTCACTCTGTTGCTGGCGATGATTTTTCGCCAGCCCAATTCCCACAACAAATTCGACCTGCTCGCTTGCATCCAACTCGTCGATATCTACAACGGCGATCTTTTTCTCTGGCTCAGCGGATTTAACTAGTTCATACATCTGTTCCTTACAGTATCTCAGGATTCGCGCCGGTATTTTCCGCTTGCCAGCGTCAATTGCCGCATACACCTCACAGAAATCGTCCACTTCCAGCACGGTAGCAGTCACGCTTCGTCCGGCGTGGCTAAAGGTAATCTTCTGAATCGAACTTGATCGCCCGTGCGACCTCCTAACGAACACCAGGTTCTCGCAAAATTTTTCCAACTTATCGTTAGCCAAACACGAGGCAATTGAAAATATTATCCTCTGAATATGCGGATCCTGCACAGCGTATCCTATAAAAATAATTGGATGTTCAATAAATAACGTTATTAGCTTTGCTGCTAAATATGGGTTTTTCTCATGGAAGTCATGGTAATCTTCACTGGTTAAAATCAAAGATTTCGGCCTGCTTGCGCAACCATGGATTTTATAGATTTCTGCTATCGCTTGCGGGTTTGAAAATAATAACTCTTCCTGCCCTATGAAAACTCGGTAACCTGGAAATAATTCTTCGAGAAGCAGATCCCAATTGGTCGTTATTATTCCGTCCACGTTCAAATTCTTTAATGCAGATATCTCTCTTTGAATTTGCTCATCGGGCAAACCCTCTAAGGGAAGTTGAGATAAAAACTGAGCGATCTCATTCTTTAGCGCAGACTGGACGCTCGTCGACGTTTCTCTGAATTTCTCTCTGGATTCTTCGTATTTAGCTGAGTTCCACCAAAGGTCATGAAAGTCCCTGGCAATTAATGATGCTGTCATTGGCAGATCGCCATCGGTCGATGCAAAGTAGTAATCAAACTCGCGAATTTCTGCGCAGAACCGACGAAGCAGACCCTTCCAATCATCTGACCCAAGATATCTTCTCGAGAATCCCGAGCCCACGAATAAAAAGGGAGCGCCGCCGTTGGACTGCAAAATTCTTGATAACTCATTGGTGACGTCGCTCATCACGCGCTCCCTCTCTAAGGATCCAAAGGACTACGGTCGACACCATAGCAAGTCAATCGCAGCGCCGCGCGCTCGACGCCTCGCGGCTCGATAGAACGTCAGCTTCCCAAGCTGAATGTCGTCGGTTCTATCCCGATCGCCCGCTCCAAAAAATCGCCAGAAAACCAAGCCTTCTCCAGCCAATCGCCCAGGGCTGTCGGGTCAGCCTATCGGAACAAACCGGTAAACTCGCGGCGACTTCGGGGATTTCCGCGCAATAAGTCCCGAAATATGTTCCAGGTTCGTTCACGACACCTAATTTGCTTACACACCCTCATCGGAGCCGGCCCGGCTTCATGTCGCCAAACGGGATACGATGGATCATAAATCAAAAGAAGTCAGGATTGGGCATCGCCCGGTGCTTCCTTCCGCACACTCATCCGCCAGCCGCCTCAACGAGTCGCGGGCGCGCTGGAGCTCAAGGATCTTGGCATCCAGAGCTTCGATGCGCCCCTTGGCAAGTTCCCTTGCGCGGCTGCGGTCTTCGCTCGCATCCAGCGCCAGAAGCTCTCTGATCTCCGCTAGCGTGAAACCTGCTGTTTGTGCTTGCCTGATGAACCGGAGCCGGCGCACGTCCTCCCGGCCGTAGCGACGGACACCCTTTTCGCGCGTTGGTGTCTGAATCAGGCCATTGCGCTGGTAGAACCGGATCGTTTCGACGCCTACGCCTCCGGCAGCAGCAAGCCCGCCGATCGTGAGCGATTCAACCTCTTGACTCTGTACCATGGTACAGACCCTATATCACTGCCGACGAGATCACAACGACAAGATGGAGACGTGATAATGTCGGTTACGGCGAGTCACAAATCAGACGACAGGAAGGCGGTCCTCCACCGGATGGTGATGCCCGATCACACCTGCCCATACGGCCTTAAGGCCAAGGACCTCTTGCGGCGGTCCGGCTATGAGGTCGAGGACCACCACCTCACCACCCGCGAGGAGACGGACGCCTTCAAGGCGCAGCACGGCGTTGCGACCACGCCCCAAACCTTCATCGGCGGCGAGCGCGTTGGCGGCTACGACGACCTTCGCAGGTTCCTGGGCAAGCCCGTCGTGGACCCGAAGGCGACCAGCTATCGTCCGGTAGCCGTGCTGTTTGCGATGACCGCGCTGATGGCTCTGGCGGCGAGTTACTCCGTCACCGGTAGCGTGTTCACAATTCGCGCGGCGGAGTGGTTCATCGGCTTTTCGATGGTCGTACTGGCGCTGTTGAAGCTCCAGAACGTCGAGAGCTTCGCGACAATGTTCCTGAACTACGACCTGCTGGCGAAACGGTGGGTGCCTTACAGCTACGTCTACCCCTTTGCAGAGGGCTTCGCGGGCGTGCTGATGGTGGCCGGTGTGCTGACATGGCTGTCAGTCCCCGTAGCGCTGTTTATCGGCACGGTGGGTGCCGTGTCGGTCTTCAAGGCCGTCTACATCGACAAGCGCGAACTCAAGTGCGCCTGCGTCGGCGGATCGAGCAACGTGCCGCTCGGCTTCGTCTCCCTAACCGAGAACCTGATGATGATAGCCATGGCGGCCTGGATGGCGCTCGCGGCTTTCGGCCTTGCACCCAGCGCGGCTCACCCGATGTAGGCCGCACATTCCACGGAGTTCACATGCCCAATTGCTCACCAGCAGCGATGGGTCGGCCGGGGACATCCCCGGCCGACCGTGGCCTGGCCCTTTCCGTGCTCGTCGTCGCAGCGGGGCAGTTGAGGTTCATCCCGGACGACGCGATCGCAACCATTGCTCACCCGGTCATCCAGCGGTAGAACACAGCCTCCGCAGCGACCGGATCGCCAACGTCTACATTGTCGCCTTGGTGGACTGCTGCTGTTCGGCGGCTGCATCGGCGAACTGCTGATGACCGAGCTCGTGATTTGACTTAAGGACGGCCCTCCTCTTTGAGATCGGAGAGGGTGACATCGTGAAGCACGAGACAACCGGGGCTCCATGGCCAGATAGCGGCTAACACGACCTCGAAAACCGCCTCTCGGGCGCCACCCCTGCTTGAATGGAGATCCGACCGGGCCCCGCGAAACGCTCTGGCGCTCGACAATCAGCTGTTCAGCAACAAGAAAGCACTGTCTAGAGTTTAACAAGCTCTGGCGCCGGCTGCAGGACGGGTCATCAAAGGGATATGGTTTATGAAAGATCATGAAGATTCCATCATGCACAGGAATGCACTTGGTCATCACTATTGGATGTTCTTCCTCAACATGTTGCTCAGCCTCGTAGTCATGTATTTTGTCATGTTCTCAATGATCGATAGCTGGGTCGACTTTCGGAACAACCTGAACATGTTCTATATGGCCCTCACCATGGTGGCCCCCATGGGGATCATCATGCTCGCGACTATGAGCGGGATGTACAAGAACAAGGGCCTAAATCTAGCTCTTTGCCTAGGGCTCGCGGTGCTCTTCATTGCGGCTTTTGCTGGAACCCGTACGCAGGCACTAATCAACGATCGACGCTTCATCGAGTCCATGATTCCGCACCACTCCGGCGCAATTCTGATGTGTCGGGAAGCCACTCTCACAGATCGGGAGCTCATCGACCTCTGCCGAGATATTTCACATGGCCAACGAGGGGAGATTGATAAAATGGAGGCGATCCGGGCTCGGCTCGACTGAATCCCGAGGCATGGGCCGTAGAGCGCGGCCCTCGGATCTCTGCTCATTTCGTCGAAGTGATTGGCTTACCAAATAAGTTTGTGTATCCTCAGATTCATGATTTGTAACCTGCGGCGCGCGTTACTCACGATGCTGACTATGCTGTGCATGCTTTCGAGCGTGGCACTGCCGGCGTCCGCGCACGCGCCCGTCAATGGTGCAAGTCATCACGGCGCCGGTCATATCGTCAGTCACAACCGTGAAAGTTGCGGCCAGGTGGCAAGGGCTGGCCATGCGTGGTCTGAGGCTGAATTTTTCATGGATCCTGCCTCATGTGATGAAACTCATCACGACAATCATTTGACGCAAGACAGCTCCTGCTGCTCATTTACATGTCAAATGACGCTGGTCGCGGGCGCGCCTGCGGAATTGCAGCTGGGCATGGTGAGTATCCAGCGCCACATTCTCGATACCAGCAACTTTCTTCCCACCCAGTTTGGAAATCGCGTTGAGAGACCGCCTGAAAGCGGCAGGGTTAATCGGGCTGATTCCCGACGAGTGTAAGCGTTTCGCACACTCGGTCAGCCCGTAAGATTCGCATTGTCGCCCAGAATTTGCGCGGGTGATCGTTGCTGTCCACCCTTTCCCATAACGAGAGCCGGAAGGCTTCTCGAAGGCGATCGAGCTTGACCGATGAGAGTGTCGATTCTGGCGGTTATTGCCGCTTTACTATCCGCATGTGCCGAACCCCCAAGGATAATTCCGGGAGCAGACCCTAGCGATCCAGCCGTACCGGTCCCTCCAGTAACCGCGCCAGCAGTGTTTGCGGGGACAGAGGACTACAAGCCCGTCACGCCTCGGCCGTGGCAAGAACAGAATGAACAAGTGGCTCCGAGATCGGGAGCGAGCCAATGAACCTCCCCGGCTCAGGCAGATATCGCCACTATACATTCGCAACTTTCGTCGGCCCGGGCATCGCCCTTATGTTGACGGGTTGTGCTAGCTTTTCGCCGGATGCCGGCATGGGGCCGGTGGCCACTCGTATTTCCGCAACGATCGGTGGTGAGGCCAGAAAGATCAGCTCGGAACAGACAGCTCGATCCGCTCAGGCGCGCGTGGACCAGCTTCTCACGAGACCTCTTTCAGCAAGTTCCGCAGTGCAAATCGCGCTTCTGAACAACCGTGGTCTTCAGGCTGAATACAATGAGCTCGGCCTATCGGAAGTTGCCTATGTAGAAGCCAGCTTGCCTCCTAATCCTGTGTTCTCCTTAGAACGTATTGCTTCCGCCAACGCGCTCGATATAGAGCGACGGATCATCGGAAACCTGTTGGCGCTACTCACTTTGCCAAGCCGTAAGGAGATTGCGCGCAGGGAGTTCGAGGCGGCTAAGTATCGCGCGATCGGAGCGACCTTCCGGCTGGCAACCGAAACCCGTAAGGCATTCTATGAAGCTGTAGCGGCTCGCCAGCTCGTAAGCCTTTTAGAACGGGCGAGAACGTCGGCCGACGCGGCCGCCGAGCTCACCATCAAGCTGGGTGAAACGGGTGCGGCGACGACCCTTGCCCAGGCCCGGGCCAGCGCGTTTTACGCCGAGCTCTCGACCCAACTTGCCCAAGCCCGCCTGCAAGCCACTGTCAAGCGTGAAGAGCTCATCCGGCTTCTGGGTCTGTGGGGCGGCGATTCGAATTTTAAGCTGCCATCCAGTTTGCCGAAGCTCCCAGCTCGGCTGCGCACACCACTGCAAGTCGAAGCCGACGCCATACGGAACAGAGTGGATCTTGTAGAAGGGCGGATCAGGCTTGCCGCTCTCGCAAAGTCTCTTGGGCTGACCCAGGCAACTCGGTTCGTATCGATGGCCGAACTAGCGGGCATCTTTGCGCACGAGCACGAAACAACGGAAGAAGGCGACAAGGAGAAGGCGTCGCCTAAAGGTTTCGAACTGGCGCTGGAAATTCCAATCTTTGATCTCGGCGAAACAAAGACCCGGCGAGCGGCCGAGACTTACATGCAGGCCGTAAACAGACTGGCGGAAAGGGCCGTGAATGCCAGGTCCGAGGTCCGCTCCGCCTATGCCACCTACCGCGCCAGCTTCGAAATAGCCCGGCAGTATCGCAATAAGATCCTTCCATTGCGAAAGACAATAGATGACCAATCTATCCTTGAATACAACGGCATGTTGATAGACGTCATAGAACTTCTAACAACGCTGCGTGAAAGCATTGAAAGCAATGTGGCTGCTGTTGAAGCAGCGCGCGATTTCTTTGTCGCGCAAAGTCAATTCGAAGCCGTCTTGATTGGCGGCAGTGAGTCCGGCGGCGCCGAGGAGGCTCCCACGATCGCCGTTTCGGCCGAAAGCTCCGAATAGGGAAGAATATCCCCATGAACTTCTCACGACGAAACTTTCTGAGCGCTTCGGGCGCAGCAACCCTCATAGGCGCATCTGCTATCTCAACTCGCCTTCAGGCGGCAAGCATACCTGAGGCTCCGATCATGAGAGAGTCCGTTATGCAGCCACCTCTTCATCCAAAGACCGGCCCGGACTACCAGCCGGTGGTCACCCTCAACGGCTGGACGCTGCCCTGGCGTATGAACGGGGATTGGAAGGAGTTTCACCTGGTTGCAGAGCCAGTCGTCCGCGAGCTCGCGCCGGGCATGGTGGCACATTTGTGGGGCTACAACGGCCAATCTCCCGGCCCGACCATCGAAGCGGTCGAAGGAGATAAGGTACGCATCTTCGTCACTAACAAGCTCCCTGAACACACTACGATTCACTGGCATGGCCAGCTACTGCCAAGCGGGATGGACGGCGTGGGAGGTCTGACGCAACCACATATCAAGCCAGGCCAAACCTTCGTCTATGAGTTTGTGCTCCGCAAGAGTGGGACGTTTATGTACCACCCTCACGCTGACGAAATGGTGCAGATGGCAATGGGAATGATGGGCTTTTTTGTAGTCCACCCACGTGACCCGGCATTCAGGCGAGTTGACCGGGATTTCGTGTTTCTCATGGCCGCCTACGATATTGAACCAGGCTCTTACGTGCCGCGGGTCGCCGAAATGACCGACTTCAATCTTTGGACGTGGAACAGCCGAGTGTTTCCTGGGATCGATCACCTGGTCTGTGCACAAGGCGACAAGGTCAGAATCCGGTTTGGCAATCTTACGATGACGAACCACCCCATTCACATGCATGGCTACGACTTCAAGGTATCGTGCACCGACGGCGGCTGGGTTCCTGAGGGTGCGGCTTGGCCTGAGGTGACGATCGACTGCGCGGTTGGCCAGATGCGCGCCTTCGACTTCGTTGCAAGTGAGCCTGGCGATTGGGCGATCCATTGCCATAAGTCCCATCACACCATGAACGCAATGGGCCATGAGCTGAACACCTGGATCGGCGTGAACAAGAAGTCGGTTGCAAAAAAAATCAAGAGCATAACGCCGGAGTACATGCCTATGGGCACTGCGGGCATGGCCGATATGGGTGAAATGGAGATGCCGCTTCCGGATAACACGCTGCCCATGATGACTGGCTTTGGCCAGTTCGGCGCCATCGAAATGGGCGGTATGTTTTCTGTCGTGAAGGTGCGAAAGGGATTGGCGTCAAACGACTACAAGGATCCGGGCTGGTACGAACACCCGAAGGGAACTGTTGCTTTCGAATGGACCGGCCAACCGGAAACGGCTGCGTCGGCGCCGCAACAGCATGAGGCGGGTAAGCAGCCTGCGCAGTTTAGGGTCGTCAAG
The DNA here is from genome assembly GCF_038811545.1 of Rhodoligotrophos sp. CJ14. GTDB lineage: Bacteria > Pseudomonadota > Alphaproteobacteria > Rhizobiales > Im1 > Rhodoligotrophos > Rhodoligotrophos ferricapiens. Next base: position 3,603,590 of record NZ_CP133319.1, on the reverse strand, counting down.
CCTAAGAACGATCATTCAAACCATTAAGATGGGAGCCTCAAGATGAGAACGAACACGGCATTCATCATCGGCGCGCTTATGTCGGGACTGGCCGTACCAGCACTGGCGGACGCCGGCCATAGTCATGAGGAGGCGCGGGTCTACGGTGAGCCCGGCGATCCGTCCAAGCCCGCCAAGACCCTAACGGTGCGGATGAAAGAGGCCGACGACGGTCGGATGACATTTGAGCCGAGCAAAATTTCGATCAAACGAGGCGAGCAAGTCAGGTTTGTTCTCAAAAACATCGGTGAGCTCGAGCACGAATTTGTGGTCGCCACCGTCGAGGACAACCTCAAGCACGCCATCGAAATGCAGAAGAACCCGGACATGGAACATGACGATCCAAACGCAAAGCGGCTGAAGCCGGGGGAAAACGGGGAGATCGTTTGGAAGTTCACCCAGGCAGGTACCTTCGACTTCTCCTGCCTGATTCCTGGTCACCGCGAGTCCGGCATGTACGGGACCATTGTAGTGAAATAGACCCATCGATAGGAGATCCAGATGAAGACAATCCTAAGCGCACTCATGCTAACCTTGATGTCCTCGATCGCACTTGCCCAGGGCGCTCAGGTGAATGGCGAGGTAAAGAAGATCGACACCAGTGCTGGAAAAATTACGTTGCGGCACGATCCCATCCCAAATCTTGAGATGGACTCGATGACAATGGTTTTTCGGGTCAAAGACCCGCAAATGCTGAAATCGGTGAAGGTCGGTCAGAAGGTGAAGTTTGAAGCAGCTCGCGTGAACGGCGCATTGACAGTCGTTTCCATCCAGGGTTCGAAATAGCAGACCTGTGAGATCAGTGCGGCTAATGCCGCCTGATCTCCTATCCGTGATGGCTCACAATCAGCACCAAAGCAGACCTTGACGCATTGAGGCTGAATGATCGGAGCATCCACTCTCGATTGGGAGGCAAATCATGAAGATGGTCGCAACGCTCGTGATGATGACAGCGGTACTTTCCTCAGCTCCGGCAGGGGCGCAGGAGAATGATACCGCCAAGGCAACCGCCGTGGAGCTTCCGGCGGCCTGCAAGTCCGCTAGTCGGGCGAGCAATCAACCTGACATGATGCAGAAGATGCAAGATATGCATACCCGCATGTCCCAAATAATGGAAAGCGATATGCACCAAGACATGATGAGCCAATTGAACGACACTCAGAAAGGTCTTCACGAAGCTATGATGCGAATGAACAAGCCGATGATGTCGGGCATGATGGCCAAAGATGCGGACGTGGCATGGATTTGCGCAATGATCCCTCACCACCAAGGGGCTATCGATATGGCACGCGCCGGCTTGCTCGGAGCCGATAACGAAGAATCCCGAAGGATGGCGGAAGAAACAATAGCCACTCAAGAGCGCGAAATCGCCAAGCTCGTTGCCTGGGTGGAACAGCACGGCGATCGCGAAATTCAAAATGAGAAACCCAACAAAACGCCGCAGTGACTGAGGAACCAAAAAGAAGCAGACGCCGCAGGAAGGCGATCCACGAGCTGCGGGCGAGCTAGAGCTATGCCGTGTCTGGGCTGCGGAGCACACTCAAAGGGAAGCGGATGAGACCAACTGGCAGAAGCGCGATAGCGGGAGCTGCCCTGCTTATGTCTTCAGGAATTGCCCTCGGGGGGCCAAGGGTGGAGATCCTATCGACCTCCGGATGTGGGTGCTGCCTTGGTTGGGCGCATCATCTCGAGGAGAACCAGTATGTGACCGATGTGAAGAATTTGGCATTCGGCGATCTCTGGGAGCGAAAGATGCGGCTCGGACTGCGAACCGGCTTAACTTCCTGCCATACCGGATTAGTAGAGGGTTATGTGATCGAAGGTCATGTCCCGGCACGCGAGGTATCGCGTTTGCTCGCCGAGCGCCCAGATGCGATCGGTCTTGTGGTTCCTGATATGCCTTTTGGTTCACCCGGAATGAGTGCTGCCGAGGGTGCCGAGGCCTATGACGTTCTACTTCTGCGGAAGGATGGCTCTACGGAGGTATTTGAAAGCTATCCATGAATGTAAATGGCGGACAGAGGCGTCCCCTCTCATCGCTTCAGCCTAGCAACGAGCTCACCCCCAATCTTCCCAATGAACAGCGAGGCCACTATCGCTCCCATCCATTCATCCAGGGGCGGCGGAAGCGCGGCGATAGACCAGCTCTGCGGATATATGCATCCTCGACACCAAAGGATCGAATAGACGCACACCGAGGCAAACCACAGGCCTGCCGGCACCAGGAACAGCAGAGGAAACCACCAGCCTCGGCCGGTACTGATGGCAGCCTGAGCCTTCAGATATTCCGCGACGACCTCCGTCTTTATCCTCTCGCGCTCGGTTTCATTGTCGACCTTGTGGTCAATCGAGCTGAGAATGCGGTCGAGCGGCCCACTGGCCAGCCAGCCAAAGAGCCAGGTGACAATCGCGAACATGGATCACCCTCCGAACTGCTCACGAATTTCCTTGCGGAAGTAGATGGCGAGGCCAACGGCCATGACCGCGCCGACCGCGAAGGCGCCAAAGGCATAGGGATTGTTGATCGCCCCGAAGATGCCGGCGCAGAACGAGGCCGCCGCACCACCGATCACGCTCCACACGGTCTTATCCTTCGCCAGTGGCGGACCATCAGCTTTAGCAGCTTGCGGGCTCACATCGGGCGGTGCCACGATGGCCTCTGCCGCCTTGATCGCATCAAGGAAGTTCCTGTGATAGCCGGCGATCAGCCTGGCTTTATCGGTGCCGTTCACAATCCGGCGGGCATTCACCGGATCATCGGCAGTCTCATTAAAATAGTCCGACAGCTTCTTGCCAGTGAACAGGCCCTGCGCCATGCCCTCGAACAGGATCTCGGTTGAGACATGCAGATCCAGGGCAAGGTCTGGATTGTCGGCAAGGTCGAGCCCGAGCAGATCGCCCATCTTCTTGTAGTTTTGGAACCAGGTGAGCTGCACGAAGCCGCGGCCGTAATAGACATGGCCATTGGCCTGCGGCTTGCCATAGGCCCGTTTGGCAACCACCTTGCGGGCTCCCGCATCGGTCGTGGCAAAGCCCTCGCGCACGGGCGCAAATCGGCCGCCGGTCTCGTGATGCACGGTTGCAAGGATATAGGCGAGGTGCCGGCGATCGACAGCCTTGGGCCAGGCTTCCCAGAACGCCAGCATGGCATTGAGGCCATCGACCTGCTGCTGTGTCAGCCTGCCGCCGAATGGCGCTCGGCGCACATAGGTGAAGAAGGTTTCGCGATTGATCATCATTGACCCCTCATGCATTGGTGCAGGCCGCGAACACCATCACAGGGCGCGGCTGAATCCACTCCGGCGGAAGTGGATAAGGCGGGCTTGCAAAAGGCCCGGTCTGAGCAGCCGGTGCTGTGGCCACCAGCAGAGGCAGGCAAAGAAGGGCGATCGCCGCCGCGAGTGCCACGGCAGCGCAGATGCGCATGTTCATGTGGGTTGCTCCAAAATGAAATGGGCCGCTCGCGGCGGCCCGAACCTACTTGCTTGATCAGGCCGGCTAGGCCCCCAGCTGTTTCACAGGCCCGCGGGAGTGCATTACGTTGTCGACCCGGGCACTAAGCCGGTCGAGGGAATCGCGCATCCGCTCGAGCTCCGAGACGATGCGCTCCTCGGTCTCCTTGACCACATCACGTGAGGCGTACTTTTCCGCCGACATCAGCTGAACGGCTGAGATGGTGGAATTGAGCAGCGCTAGGCGTTGCTCGAGATCTTTGCGGATTTCTTGGGCCGCGAGCTCGGCCCGAATGATGCGAGCTTCCAAATAGCGCCAAAGCCCCAGCAGCACCCCGAGAACGCCACCGATTGCCGTGACAAACTCCCATGTGATTGCCCCCGTCACGTCAGTTCCTTCCTATATTGAGGCCGCTAATCCAGCGTTGCCGCCAGACGGAACAAGTCATCGATCTCCGCTTCAGTCAGACCCAGAGCAGGCGCGAGCTGCAGGATGAGGGGATGGTCGCGCCGAACCGTGGATGTGTATTCCCATTCGATGCGCTCGGCCGCCGGCCGGTTTTCCATCAGCTGGTTGACCTGATCGAGCAGACCGGCATGGACGAGCGCAAGCTTTGCCTGCCGATTGGTGATGATGGTTGTGGGCAACGGCACATCGACCACTGGCTCGATCTGGGCAGCCCGATCGGCAATGCCGGCCCCGACCGCTCCGGCCGCTGCCCGCCATGCTTGCCACTGCTCGGTGACGTCGCCCGTCTCAGGGTCGATCTTCACAGGCTCGCCTGCGCGGATCAGCGCCAGGGCGACGGTGAGGTCATCCGCCGCCCCTAAAATGCTTTGGGCGGCTTCATAGGCCGCCCAAGCTGGATGAGGTTCTTGTCCGACCGGCTCCCCGGTGTCGGGGTCATAGACCGGGACCGTCTTGGGGATCTCCTGCCAGTCAGGGTTGGGGACCATCTCCCCGGTGGGCTCGCCGGTTTCCGGGTCGAGTTCGGGGATCTCTTGCGGGATCTCCGAGCCTGGCTCACGGACGCGCTGGGCGGCCTCGTATGCCTCGACTACCTCGACCGCCTCGGAGATGGCCGCGCTCTTGGCCACCACATGGCGGACTGTCGGGTCTGAACAGGGGATCGCATCCACCTCGCAAACCGGAAAGCCGTCACGAAGCGACCAGACCCGCGCGAGGCACGGATCGCCATAGGTCAGTTCAAGTCGCATCAGGCAACCTCCGCCATGTCTTGGATAACCAACCGCACATCCCAGACGAGGCGCTTGCCCGCAACGCCGGTCGCAGTGATATCGAGCGCTTGCGCTGCCGTATCAGCAGCCGCGATGCAATCCATCGTCGCTGTGGTCTCGTAAATCGTTGTGGTCGTAGCGTTAACCGCAATACTGGCGGGCGCGGCAGTCGACAGACCAATTCCGCGACGTGCAACGCCCTGGATCACATATCGAGCCGCCTCACCCGCAGTGTTGCCGAATTCTCGCGCGCTCACATCCGCTGTGAAGCCGATCGATTGCCCTTCGAGAATTGGCAGCTTGAATATGTCGGTTGCAGCAGCATCAAACGTTACAGTCTGCCCATTCGGCCGGCTCGCATCGTAAACCGGGCTCGGAACATCTTTTCTGAGATTTTCCCGCATTGCGACAGCCGGCTGCCAAGCATCCACGCCATTGTTGCTTGCTGCGACGCGAATGCCAGCCGCGATCGCGACAGCCTTATGGTTATCGTTAGAGGAGAGAGACGGCTCATATGCGCTCGGCGTGGCGGCGATCTCAAGTTGCGGCGCATATATACGCAAAGTCACGTCCACGTTGACGGCGTTGGCCACGTTCCATTGGAGCAGATGGCGCACCGATGCAACATTGGCTTGCGATAGCGTGCGAGTAAGTGTGGTGCGCGCACTCTCGGTTAGCAGCGTTGTGGAACTAAACGTCAACTGCGAGCCACCGCCGCTTTGCTCCGCGAGGATATAAACCGGCGTTGTAAGCGGCGTGAGATCACCAGCGATTCGTTTGACCGTGACGCCTCCGGTCCACGTCTGCCCTTGCACCGCTGCGGCAGCTGATGACGTGGCGGTGTTAAGGGCAAGTTGAATCCCGCCCGCCGATGTCGTGGTTCCGAACCAACGGAAATCGATGTAAGGCAAGCCGTTTTCATAACCCCGTCCAACGACCTGGTATGACAAACCGCGCGCACTGAGACTGACGCCGAACGGCAAGGAACCAGGATTGCCGGGCGTCGCGTCGGAAAATTCGCTGTTAAACGACTTATTCTTACCGAAGGTCGATTGCACGAGCGCAATGCGTTGCAGATCCTTGTAAACCGCAGTGCCCAGCGGCGTTCCCGTCCCCAACTCGTTTGTGTCAGGATCATATGAAAGGCTAAGCACCCCGCCGGCCGGCAAAAGCGTCTTGGCATTCGGTTCAAACAACCGCTTCTCAGCCTCATACATCTGTCGAATTTGCGTCGGGCTCGGGCAATAAGCGCCCATCCGCCACAATGCGAGCTTGCCGTTTGTGAGCGGCAGGCTCTCGTCAGTGAGTACGCCAAGCCGAACCGCGGCCGTGCCGAATGGGTCGCTGAAATCATAGGTGTTGGCAACACCACCGATCCAAACTTCTCCGTCACAATAAAGTTCAATTCGACCGTTCGCGCGCCGGCAAGCCGCAACAAAATGCCAGCGATTATCATCGATGGGGAAAGGTGATGACTGAATGGTCTGGTTGCCTGCGGGATTGCGCAACTGTAATGCGAGCGTGTTGGAAGCCCCGGACCGATACAGCAAGATGCGTGGGTATAAGTTGCCACCCGCATTTGCTGACCTGTCAAGGAGCACCTTTGATACGCCAGACGATGGGATCAAGTTGGCCCAGCCGGCCATGAACACGTCGCCCGTACCAAAGTCGAGGGCCGGATTGTAATCGGCCATTAGATAATTGGTGGGACCGAAACCGGAATACGCTGCCACGTCCGCACCTTCTGCGACAACCTCACGGTTGATCGTGCCAACCGCCCGAAAATTGTAGCCGGCAACAGTTCGATCTTGAGTAACCCGACGCAACTGGATCTTATCGAGGAACTGGCTTCCGGTGGCGGTCGTGTTGGTGTTGCCGAGCCCGATATAGAAGGAGGCTGCCGGAGCGATAAACGAGAGCGTTATCGTTCCGACTGTTGCAGGAGACTGCGTCGAAGAGGACGCCGCAAAGGCTCCGCCAAGATTGGCATTGATAGACGCGAATAATAGCAGGCCACCGCTCGTCACCGTGCCCTTATCGACAAGCGCGGCCAGCTCATACGCTTGCCCTGGAATCAGTCCGCTCACCTGACGGGAGACGCGCGCGATGTTTGTGCCGCCAGAAATTAACTCAAGCCGTTGTGCATTCAGTGCAATCACGGCGCTGAATTGACCTGCCCAGCCCGCCGCTTCCATTGCTGCGGTATCCGTGTAGGCCGAAAAGTCGTCGTTCAAAATATTGGCCTCGACCAGCGATGTTAGGTCGGCCGAACTTTCCGCAAGCGCAAACCGCAACGCATCAGGCATATAGCCGGTGTTGTATTTGTCTGTGATATTGGCCGCGAGCCCTTTGTCATAATTGCGCGGGTTATCCTCCGCACGCATAACGCTGAGCCCGACCGCCGCGCCATAAAAGAAGCGACGGCCCTCCGCCTTCATATCGGTTTTGGTGATCCCGAGATAATGCGGACCGGCATTAATCGTTGAGTGCAATCCAGTGTTCCAAAACCGCTCCGGCACGAACGGGTTAACCTGGAGTCCGGCGATTGGAACCTGATAGGTGAATTGTTCACCCGTCCGATCCAACCAAAGCGCATTATCGGCCCATGCTACAAAAGTTGCTTGCACCGCGACGTTGGACACACAAACTCGGCCATCCCAATGTATCACCGTCCCGCCGGCATTTGTAGCAACCGCAACAGTCGGATCCGGCAGGCCGAAGCGACGAGAGTTTCGGGGCGTTCCGGGCAGCACAGTTGCCGCAACACACCAAACTTGCGCGGACGGAAGAACAGAGGGATTGGTTCCGGGTATGCCGGTGCTTGAACTATTACCAATGAACCCGCGACCATCATTGCGATGAGTAATCTTTCCTCGATAGAGCCCACCAAAATAGGGCGAGTTAGAAATTCCGCGGCATTGATCGAGGATAAAGTCAATCGCGGTCACCCCTACGGCCGTGGTTGTCGATGCGCCGAGATAGACAACCCCGTTCATAGCCGAGAGAGATTTTAAGCTACCGCTTCCGACAAATGTCATGTTTGCGCCGGTCCATGCGGATGGGGTGTAATCGAACCGCATCCACATTGGGCAAGCCGGGTCATCTAGATCATAAATGGTCAATACTTCGCCAGTTGACGCACTGGTTGCAACCAGCAGTGCCTTTTGTGGAAAGTCCGCTCGCGGACCGCGTGTCGCCGTATTCAGCGGCTCGTTGCGCCAACTACGGTTTTTGCACTTTCTACGCCATTCGCCGCCGTCGCTATCTTTGGTCGTGTCATAGATGTAGACCGCGCTGACATTGCTTGCCGTCGAGATTTGCGAGACGCGCTCGCCGAGCTGCGATAGACCAGTGACCGCAACGGCGGATTGTGATGCACTTTGAGCGATTGAGGCATAGCCGGCCGCGTTGCTGGCTGCGGTCTGAGCACTGGCATTCGCGGCCTGCGAGTTGCCGACAGCCGTGTCAATCGCATCCATGCTGCCATAGATGGTGAGCGCGTCGTTCACCGCGTCTTGTGCGGCGGCCATATCTGCGGCCGCATGTCCCGCGCTCACCTGGGCGTTGTCGGCAAAGCCTTCGGCCTTCTTCGCCCAATGGAACGCCGAGAATTCCTCATCACTGTCGGGCAGCTCTTGGAAAATAGCGCCGCCGACCGTATCGACTAGCACCGCACCGTCATAGGTCAGATCTTTGTAATGGAGCTGCGCCGACTGAGCGACGCCGATCGATCCAATGGCCTGTGCACCTTCGGTCAGGTTGCAATCCACGGCGTAACCGCGCGCCGTGTTGCTGATCATGAGATTGACGCATTGGTTCACGCCATCCGGGGTCGGATCGGCCGCTGATACGCCAAACAGTGCGACGCGTGATTCATGGGTGTAATGAATGTTCTGACCGCGATCGCCGCCCGGATAATTGCCGTTCAGATCGACCGCAACCGATAGATCGTGACCGGTGTGAGATTGGTTGGAGTTGGTTAGCGTCCCGGTGACTTTGGGATTGCCGTTGTCCCACCCTTCGCAATCCTCGTACAGAATGAACTGCTCGCGCTCGTCGGTCTTATACCAATCGCTGCTGAAACCATCAGCAAACGCCTTGGCTGCAACGCAACGGCGGAACACCGTCAATCCAGGCGTCAATATGCGAACGTTGCGCGCCACGGTTGAATATTTGAAAGTGCAGTCGTCCGCCATAATTACCCGCGCGGGGAAATTATCAGTCGCGGTTTCCATGCAGACGCCACCGCCCTCGATATCAATGCCGCGCATATAGACATGGCCGGTGTTCGGCCCGATCGCGAAGTTGCGCGGCACCGTCAGCATTGCGCGGGTATTTTCGTTCGTGACGGCGGCACCATCTGCCCGGCGAACATAGAGCTGGTCGGTGTTGACGAGGCACCATCCCGAGACGCCGCCGGCCGCATTGAGCGTTGCCGCGTCGGCATACTGCTGCAGCTCGATATAATCGCCACGTGCGTCGGTCTGAGTGAGATCGAATACACGGCCGACATTGCTTCGAGTTGCCCGGTAAAGGTTCGCATGCGTCGCATCCTGCACATACGTCAGGATATCGGACATATGAACGACAACCTTGCCGTAGCCATAGATGCCGATGGCTTGCGTCGGAAGTGTATTACTGAAACCCCTCTGGCGGAAATACGAACCTTCCAAGACATTGATGCGATACGGCGCACCGGTCGCATTGCCTGCCAGGATCGCCCCGACAATCGAGCGCTTTGCAGTGGCCGGCGTTAGGCCGTCCCCATTGTCATCGGGCCGATTGATGTCGACCCAGAATGTGGTCTGGAACATCGAATCGGGGATGTAGCGGTGCCGGCTGAAATCGGAATGCCAGCGGCCATTCCGTTTGAAAATCTGAAGCGGGTAGCGCTCCTGATCCCAACCAATCGCCGTCAGAATGCTTGACACATTCACCGGCTGGACAGGCACGTCTTCCGGGCTCTCTGCCCAAGCCCCGGCAATAGCAGCCAGGTCGCTCATCTCGTCGATGGCAATATCGCGTGTTGTGTCGACCGCGATAACCGCGCCGCTTTCTGCCGTCTCGATCACGCCGAGCGTGGCGGCTTCCGCACTGTCGATCGCCTCAAGCGCTTCCGCGCGGTCTCCCGCAATGGCCTGCTGTGCTGCCGCCTGGTCAGTGCCGATCGCATCGAGCGCGCTCATGCGCGCCGTCGAGATCTGGCTCAGGCCATCGTCGCGCGCATCATTGACCGCATCAACCGCGGCGCTGGCCGTGCCAACGAACTCCGCCGCGATCTGGGCTGTTGCCGCGCGCGCTTCCTCGGCCTTGGCTGCGCCATGCTTGGCCGAGTACTGGCCGGGCTCGACCTCGACATCCTCATCGGCATCGGCCCAAGCCTCAGCCTTGTCGCGAGCCGCTTCTGACGCCTCTACAGCGGCCGAGAGCTCGGCGGCCGAGGCGCCGTCGAGGAACAGGAACCAAACCTCATCATCGGTGCCGGGCTCGACGCCGGTCGTGCGCTGCAGCGAATACCAATACTTGAAGTCGTGACGAATGAGCGTCTTCGCGCGGTATTCGACATCGGGCTGCCAGTCGACATTCTCTGGGTCGAACTGGAAGGGCATCGGTCCGGGCGGGCCCGGGATCAAGCGCTCGATGATCTCGACCAGCGTGGTTGTGGTGTTCGTCTGCATGTCAGCCCTCAAAACAGCGTGTCGGTGACGACCATGAAGCCCTTGAGTTTGGTGAAGGTCCCGCCGACCGGGCCGGTCAGGCGGAGCTCGTATTGAGCGACCTTGCCGGGCGGCAGGCTTTCCGCCTGCGCTTCGGTGAGCTGAACCGTGATGCGGCCCTCGAGGCGGACCACATCCATCCCATGCCCTGGCGTGAACAGAAGCTCGCCACCCTCCCAGCTGATGATGAGCTCCACGCCATAGCCGGTCAGGTCCATCGGGCTTTCGCCGTCCGGCTTCCAGATGATGTCCAGTGGCGGAATGGTATTGCCGCGCACCAGGTGCCAGTCGAGCCGGCCCCAGCCCCCGTTATCCATGTCGAACCTCTTAGCTTTCGAGCAGCTTGACCCAGGATCCGGCCTGGCGAACCCAGACGCCATTGACCGGCTTCCAGACGCCGGCATGGCGAGCGAAGGGCTGCGGCGTGTTCCATGTCCCCGCATGTCGGGTGCTCAGCCGATTGAAGCCGGCAGTTGCGTAATGCACCCTCATCCAGACGGTGGTGACGCGGGCGGCCGGTGATCCGCTGTCCCGCGAGGCAACAATGGCGATGCCGAAATTCGCCGCCTTAACCTGCGCCACGGTCGGGGTCAGCGTCCAGAGATCCGCAGCCCCGCCATAGGTGGCGTCGGCAGCCGAAGCCGGCCAGCCGCCAGCTGCCGCCTTGTTCTGTCCGGTTGCGGTGCCACCGACCACAAGTCGGATATTGCCGTCTGCAACCGCCCCCGAGGAACCGAGATACCGGCGGATGCGCGCCTCAATACCGGTGATCTCCACACCATCGGGGATCGCCGAGAAGTCAAAGCCGGTGACCTGCAGGGCAGCCGAGGTCTGGCTGAAGAGGCTGAGCGAAGCCTGCGCATAGCTGGCGTCATTGGCGACGAGCACCGCCTCTGGCGTGGACCAAGCCACGCCGCTGCCGCTGCTTGCCGCAGCGCCACCCAGCAGCCATCCTGTATCGGGCATCAGGTCACCTTGAACCAGAGATCGCCATCAGCCCCGCCACTTGGATCGGACGTGCTGATGGTGAGGTTGCGGCCGACAATGGTGCCGAGCGCCTGCTGCAGGGCCGCCAGGTCCAGCTCGCGCATTGCTTTGGTGCCATCAGCCGCGAGCTTGCCGAGGATGCTGGTGGTGTTGGTGGCCGCACCCTCGATGTCACCGGGCGCGATCGGCTGATCGCCTCCGCCGCCGATCGGGTTGCCGAGCTCATCCTCGATACCCTGGTGCACCACGATAACCCCGTCCGCATTGCGCAGGCTCAGAGCGGGGGTCCAGGTTGAGCCATCGGTCGAGACCTCGATATGGAGGTTGTCGGTATCGTCATTGACGAGCCCGACCCGGGCGCGCGGCGCCATTGCCGTTGCCAGCATCAGCAGGGCGGCACGCGAGACCGAGTTGCGTGAGAGGGTGGTGATCTGATTGCCGCTGTCGTCTGCCTCGAGCGAGACATCACCGAGCACCGCGAGGGCGACTTCCGTGGCGGCGCCGCCGATCTTGACCGAGCCGACATTGAGTTCGCCGGCCAGCTGGTTCAAAAGCTCGACAAGCTTCGAATAGACCGCCTGCGTCATCGGCGCGAACGGCGCCATGGCGTATTGCTGGCCGCTAGCGGTGGTGCCCTGATAATCCGTCCGCAGCTTAATTGACGTGTCGCTCGCGACCGCCTCGATCTCATAGATCTTGCCGTCCGGTCCGATGAAGGCATCGCCCGCCTTCACATTGCCGGCCGCCCATTGCGTGCCCCCGGCGCCGGTCACAGCGTCGCTATTGGCGGTGACCGATACGGTCCCGGCCCGATACCAAGCCCAAGCCATTCGAGATTTCCTTAAACGAAGGTGCCGATCAGCAGGTTGTAGTTGATCAGGTTGCCGACGATGTTGTTGAACTCTGGGTTGTTGACCTCGCCGTTGCAGCACTGGTCGCGCAGCAGGAGCTCATTGTTTTCGACGATGAAGCTCAACCCGCGGATGGCATTCACCGAAGGGCCATAGTTGCTGCTGTTCTTGGCCCAGAATGACACGAAGGTGCCGCCCGCATTCATCCAGCGCGTGGCGTTGTTGTTGATGAATGTCAGCGTGCCGACCACGAAGCTGCTCCCTGGCGTCACGTCCGCAAGGAAGAAGTCTTCCGTGTCCTTATAGCCTCGTGCCCGGGCCGGCGGCGTGATCGACCCGGTAATGTGGTCGGTGACCAGGAACAGCTTTTCATTTGTATCGAGAACGACACGGCCGTCAGGCGCGGTGATCAGGATCTGATTGTTCTGCGCGGTGAGGCCGCGCTGACTGGTGCTCACGACTCTGCTGCTCGCCGGCTCAACCAGCGTCACCTCTGCATCGCCCGAGGGTTGCGTGTCCGCGTATTTTGTCCGGACGAAGCCATTGACCGAATATCGCGCGCCGGGGTGATTGTCGTCGTAGAAAAAGTACCACGTCTTGCCGCCGGCCATGCCATAGCCGGTCGGCCGCTTCGTCAGATAGTCCTTTGCTGTGTCGAACTTCCCACCGCCAGCACGCATGGCGGACGGCGACAGGTAAAGGGTTTCCGCCATCAGGTCAGCAACTTATCGGTTACGACGACTTCCCATTGCACATCGAGCGCGTGCCATGCTTCGCCAGCGGCCGAGATCGCAATGTTGTAGGCATATTCCATGATCATCACGTTGGTCGCATCGACCACCAGGTGGATCATCCTCCAGGCGCCTGCCTGCCCGCCGAGATGGCCCGGGTCTGTCTCGAGATGCGATTTCTGGATCGGAACTGAGCCGACGAGCGGCAGCGAGATCCCGCCGCCCTCCTGGAAGTTGACGACGCGCCCGACGCACAGAGGCGGCGCACCCCGGCCATGGGCGAAGAGGATGTGTTCGAACCACCGGCCGCTGGTGTAGGGGACCGTGCCAATGCCACGCGCCGGCAGCGTCAAGGTGCCGGTTTGCTTCTGAAGAGTGCCCACATAGTCCAGATCTGAGTGGAAATAGAGCAGGCCCAGGTTGCCGAGCGGATTGGTGAAGGGCGCATCACCATTGGCGCCGTCATAGATCGCGACCTTGCCGGTCACGCCATTGATGTTCAGGACCTTCGTCATTCGCTGCCCTCATCAGAAACGAACGCGGCCCCAATCACATGAGGCAGACATTCCCTTGTGGCGATGCCCCAGGGCGCCTCATAGTCGAGCAGCACCCGGTTGCGATCGGGAAAGACGCTCGTCAGCCTGATCGGCACGCCGCCCTTGTCGCCGACGATCGAGCCCACCTTGAGCTCCTCGCCATCGCGCATCAGTCGCATCCATGCGAGCATGGGTTACACCTCGATCCGAATCACACGATCGGCGAAGTCGATCACGAACTTGCGGTCCCTTGAGACCATGCGGCCCCGCCGAGGGGTGGCAAGCCGCCAATAGAGGCGGCGGACATATGAGCGGATGCGCTTCATCTCACACCTCGATTCGAATGAGTTTGTTGGTCAGGTCGATCAGGAACTTGCCGTCTGGGCTTTGCATCTTGCCCGCGGTCACCGTGCCAAGGTTCGCCGTGATGGCTGAGAGGGTGGTCGCATTGAGCTTCGCGGTGTTGATGGTGCCGTCGACGATCAGGTTGCCATTGATTCCGACGCTCTGCACCCCGTTGACCGTGCCCACCACGAACACCACCTTCGGCACCCCGTCCGCAGTGTCGTAGACGAAGAAGGTATCGGACTGGACGGCAACCCGGCTGGTATAGCCACCCTGGCCATCCGGCACGACCTCCATGAACAGGCCTGCCGCTTCCTTGGTCTCGTTGTCGTCGACCTCGACGATTGCGGAATAGCGAGCGGTAACGCCCGATGGCGCGGCGGAGGCCTCCCAATACATCCGGCCCGAGGCGGTCGCCTGATCGGCCTTGGCCTCGACCACCGACAGCAAGGTCGCAAGGGCGCTGTCGCCATCCGCCCTGGCAAGCGCTTCCTGCAGAATACTGGCCTCGGTCTTGCCGACGCGGACATAGACCAGCGAGACCTCTTGCAGCAGGCCGAGTTCAGCCTTGCGACGCTCCTTCGAAACGGTGAGGTCAGACTGGTAATCGCCGACGATCGCCAGGACCGTTGCCTCCATGTCCTCGAGCAGCTCGCGCCTGAGGCCCGTCGAATAATCGCCCGTCTGATCCTGGCCAATCTGGCTCTGGAGTTCGTCGAGGAAGTCTCGCAAATCCCCAATCGCCTGCTGCGCCTGCACCGCCTCGAGCACCACATATTGGTTCGTGGTCTGGATCGCGATCCATGGTGTCCACGTGGTCACCCGCGGCGGCGTGGTGGTGATGGTGACCCGGACCTCATAATCCGTGCCGGCGAGCACATCCTGGGTAATCCAGGCCTCGCCATCTTCCGGGGTATCGTCCCGGTGGGTCATGGTCGCCGGCTGGCCCTGGATCCGATACTCGATGATCACCGAATCGACGCCGGGATCATCGGGCGGCGTCCAGGTCACATGCAGGGCAGGCCTGGTCTGGCCCTCGGCGCCGATTACTGTGTCAGCCTGCAGCTGCACATTCTGGACGGTGGTGAGCGGGTTGGGCCCGTTCGGCAGCACGGTTCCGGGCGTCGGGTTGGGCTGAGCGCCGATGCCATAAACCCAAGGGCTGGTCTCGCCGATCTGCAACGTGATCGTGCGATCTTCATTCTCGCGCCGCCGGGCGATGCGATAGGTCCGCTCGCCGCCCTGCCGGTTGGTGAAGCGGATCCAGTCGCCCGGCTCCAAAAACATGAACCGCTGGCCGACCGTGATCTCACCCGTCGCCTGCATGCGGGTTTCGCGCAGGCGGATCTCGGCGATCCGCCGTGCCTGATAGGGCGAGATCACCGAGTCGATATCGAACTCGCTGGCGAGCCGCTCGCCGCCATCCTGCGCCTGCCAGGTCTCGTCCCTGATCGGCTCGTAAGCGGTCGAACCCCATTGGTTCTCAGGGTCCGTATAAGTGCCGAACACCGCATTGAGAAGCTCGGACCGCGAGCGTTTTGCACGCCACTTCGTGACATAGCCGAGCGCCAGGTCATCCTCCACGATGTCGGCAACCGGCACCTGTGCCGCCCCGGCAATCGGACCGAAGGTGCCGGCCTTCTCGTAACTGTAGCCGGCCATGGCCTGGGTGAAGGCGGTTATGGCAGTGCGGTGCTCGACATCGGCGGTGAGGATCGCCGAGCAGGCATAGCGCTTTGCCGTGCCGTTACCTTCGCTCACCGTCTCGTCGCAGACATTGGCGGCGGCAATGTAATAATCGGTCAGCAGGTCATAGGGCCCGACCCCCATGCCGAGCACCAGCTCGCTCCCGCGCCAGAAGCCGCGGCGGTAGCAGTATTCCGCAACGGCAGGATTGTCCGACCACTCCCAGGTCGAGACATCGTTCCAACGATGCGAGCCTGTACCACCAGCGGTCGAATCCTTGCGGATGTCATAGAGCTTGGCGCCCTTGAAGACAAAGACCAGCTCAGGGATACCGCCCGGGAATACCTCCGGTGCGTGCCTGAGCTCGGCATGCACATAGCAGATGCCGGCGAGGCGATCGTTCGCGGTCCAGCGGCCGGGCGGATTGGCGCGGGCGACAAGCTCGCCATTGGCCGCCTGATCCATCCGGCCTGAGTACCAGCGCAGCACAATCCGGCCATCGTAACCGTCGACGACATACTCCGCCTTGCCGTCGCCTTCCGAGTTCAGATTCAGCTCGAATTTCTCGCCGTTCACATAGACATATTCGAGCCCCTCGCATTCCCAATCGGCGAGGGCGAACACCAGCTGGGCGCGGTCGTTATTGTCGTTCCAGACGTTCCAATAGACGATATGGCCCTTGCTCGAGACAAGTCCGATCGGGATAGTGCGCGGCACATCGGATCCGACCTGCAGGTCATATTGCCCGCCGCCCGGCGTTTGCTTCTTCGGTCCGAGCAGCGCATTGGACAGGGCGCTCAAGCCGACGCTCATGCCGATGCCGATCGCGGCCGTGATCGCAGCCGAGGCAATGGTGAAGGCAGCACCACTGCTGGCCCCGACGATCGCCGCGGCTATGGCTGCTCCTGCGATGGCGGGCATTGATCAGACCTTGAAGGCGCGCGCCACATGCGCGCGCGGGAAACGAACCACGCCGGTCGGCGACTTGCCGACCCAGAGGACACCTTCACAAATGCAGACGGCCTCTGCGCCCTCGACCACGACGACACCGAGATCGCCCCGTTGCGCCATCACTGGCGGTATCTCGACAAAGGCAGCCGCCAGGGCATCGCCGATCGAGGCGAAACCCTCGGTGCGCATGACGCGCCGTGAGCCCGCTGCCGTCTGGTAGCGGCGGACATGGGCATAGGGATCGCTGCCGGTGATTGCCTTGACGACATCCATGGCCAAGCACCAGCAATCGGACTTGCCCCATTCGAAAGGCGCACGCTCATGGGCCCGGATGACTTCGATCATCCGTTCCGGCCAATCCGGAAGACGCATGCTCACCTCAGGAATTGATCTTCTTCGGCGGGTGCGTGCCCCACCAGATTTGCTGCTTGCCGGCGAGCCCGGCATAGCGCAGCCCGGTATCGCCGGGCGCGATCAGCTGCTGATCGGCATCCGACCGCAGGCGGTAGCCGGTGCGGCTATGATCGAGCGAGCGGCTTTCGATGCGGCCGACCAGGACATATGAGCCATCTGCCCCTTCCTCATGCTCGATTTGGTCGACATAGCCGCGATAGCGTGGATTGACCGAAAGCAGCGCCGCGGTGAGCGGGTGAAAATAGGCTTTGTAGATCGAGACCGGCCGTTGGTGATACTGCTCGACCTCGATCGTCGCGAGCACATCGTCGGTCAAGCCGGCCTCAGGCAAGGCGCGCAGCCGGATCTCAAGCGGCACCGAGCCCAGATCATCCCGCTCCTCGATCTGGACCACGGTCAGCACCGAGCCGCTCCCCACGAACGTAAAGCTGTTCCAGTTGAACACGCCCTCACCGGTCCAGAACCCGTAATAGCCGGACGGGAAGTCGAACAGGATCATATCCCGCTCGGCATAGGCACCCGCATCGAGGACGGCCAGGGTTGCGGCATCGATCGTGCGCATCAGAGCACCCTCTGCACGGCGCTGAAGCTGATCGAGACCCGGCTGCCCGCCGCTTCCTCGCGGATCGATGCGGATCGATAACCATTAGGCAGGCCGCCTTGATCAGGCTGTAGGTCGCGGCCGTGGTGAAGATGTTGAGCGGCACGTCCGGCTGCACGGTGACAGTGGCAATTCCGTTGCTGGCACCGAGCAGATCGGCGGCCACCCGGAACAGCCCACGCTTGGCGCCCTCGACGATGCTGACATAATCGCCCGCTCGGAACTGGAAGTTCGCGGGCAGGCCGGCCATGCGGATCGTCGTGGCGGTCAAGGCCGTGACGGCGCCAGTCCCGGCAAAGGGATTGCCAGCTGAGGTGGTTGCCGGCAGCCCGCTGGCCAAGTACTGCACCGGCAGCGGCCGCAGCGGATCATGGCCGAGGAAGGGCTCGAGGCCGCCGCGGCGATCATCCAGCCAGGCTTGGAATGCGCCAAGCTGGATCAGGTCCAAGGTTTGGGTGGTGTAGGTCGCGACCCACCGCGCCGGGCCGACCTCCGCGACCTGGCCACCACCGCCGCGGAATGGCGTGGCAAGCGTGGTGCGGCGCGGCTCGAAGGTCCGCGGCGGAACATAGTCCACATCTGGCAAAGGGGTAATTGTCATCAGAAGAGACTCGACCGCCGTTGAGCATTCTTGACCATCTCGGGCAACTGGCGCTCGAAGTCCGCCCGCTGCTGCTGCAGCTGCCTCATCAGCCGCGCCTCGACACCGGCATCGGCCCCACGGGCATCGATAACCGGCGCATAGGTGACACTGATCGAGGGGGCACCGACGGTGCCGCGAATGCCAAGCTCGCCATTGCTCATGCGCTTGACCGGGAAGATCCCCTCCGGTGCCGTCTCCGCAGCGGTGCCGATATTGCCGTTCCGCATCGGGAAGGCGATCGGCGAATTGATGATGCCGCCCTTGGCATGCGGAATGATCCGCCCGCCCGCGATGATGTTGCCCATGGAGCTGGGGACGGTGGGCAGCAGAGCGCCAAGAATGCCGCCGCCTTGGGAGGTGCCGAACAAGCCCGCCAGCGGACCCTCGCCAAGAAGCGCCGCCTGGATGGAAGCCCTCAGCAGCATGTTGGCGAGGTCGTCGAGCACATCGGTTAGGCTGCTCGCGCCGGTCGCCAGATCGGTGAAGGCATCGATGCCGTAAGCCGACAGATCCTTGATCGACTCGTTGAAAGCGATCTGTGATTCCTTGGCCTTTTCGAGCGCGGCCTTCGATGCATCGACTGCTGCCTGTTTGGCATAGAGCTGATCGACCTCATGCTCGATCTGCTGGCCCGCCTCACTCGACAGCGTGACACCGGCTTGCTTCAGCCGGTTGTAAAGTTCTTGCTCCTTTGCCGTCCGGCCAAGCTGCTCTTGCTCAAACTGCAAGGACTCGATGACGCCGTCGATCGCATCCTTTTCGCGCTGGCGGTTTTGCTCAACCTTGTCGGCCTGCCGCTGCGCTTCGCGCTCGGCCGCCTCGCGCTCCCGATCGAACTGGCGTTGGGCATCGGGGTCGATCCCGGTGAAGCGGTAGCGAATACGCCCGCCCTGGGATTGGCGAGGTCCGGGTTCGTTCCTTTTCTTCTCGGCCTCAGAGAGCTTATCCAGCTCCTGTATGGCCGCGCGGATCCCTTCAAGGTAAACTTGAGTGTTCTCGGCCTTTTTGAGATCTACGTCGAGTCCGGTGTTGGCGGCCTGCTCGCGTGCTCTGGCTAATTCCTCAGTCCAAAACTTCTCTTGTTCGAGGAGCTCTGCCCGCCGATCTGCTCTGCCTTCTTCGTCATCGGTGACATTGGCCACGTCGCGATAGATGCTGCGGAGGGTGCCGAGAAACCCGACAGCCGCGCGCTTGGCATGCATTTCGATGGTGGTCGCCCAGGCCGCGAACTCCGCATTGATCTTCTCGGCCTCGTCGAAGATCTCCTTCTCCAGCACATTGCCTGTCGTGCGCGCCTCGCGCTGAAGATCGGCCAGACCGTCGCGTCCGCGTTCAAGGAACCGGATGAACTGCTCACCGGCCGTACCGCCCAACAGCTCATCAAGGATGCGGATCTGAGCGGCCTTATCGAGGTCATAGATCCGCCTCATGATCTCGGTGAGGAACTCAGCCGGATCCTTCAGCCGCTCCTTGATCTCCTGCGGGGACATGCCGATGCGGGCGAATGCTTCAGCCGCAGGCCCTTTGCCCGTCACGATGAACTCATCGGCGCGGAGCTGAAGCTCCTTCAGACCATCGGTAAGCGCATCAACACCGACCTTCGAGAGCCTAGCTGCATATTGAAGCGCCTGGAATGCCTCCACGCCGACGCCAGCCATCTTGGCATCGGCCGCTGTCTGGCTGAGCTCGACGAGACTATCCCGAAGCAGCGTGATCCCCTCAGTCACACCGGTCATCACGCCGCCGGCAAGGAAGCCGCCGGCAAAACCGGCAAGGCCAGCTGTCATGCCAGGCCCCAGTCGGCCGACGATGCCAAGCACCTCATTGGTGCTCTGCTTCATCATGCCGGCGAACTTGCCTGCCTCGGCCGTCGCATCACGGCTGAATAGCCGGATCTGGCCGCGAGCCTTCTCGAAGCCCGGCCCGAGCTGACTAATGTCCGCAGTGATAGGGACACGAAGAGGCTGAATGTTCAACCGAACCTCCCAAGGATGGCTTTCACATTGGCCGCGGTGGCGGGCTTCCAGCGTGGTTGCTGGGCATCGCGGTTTGATGGGCCGAACAGCGCCCGGAACATGTCGACGCGGCCCTTATATGCCGCGATGATCGACGCCATGGTCGTTTGCAACGTCTGCTGCTCGGTCCAGCCTAGCCATCCCATGCCGATTCCGAGCAGCCATCTATGATGCTCGGCATGGGTGATCACTTTCCCGAGGACGCGCCCTCATCATCGTCGCCGGAAGGCTCACGGCCACCATTGGCGAGGATTGTCACGAACCGGCTGAGTGGCCCGACCAGATTGCGCACCCCGTGCTGGTAAACCTTGGCACGCAAATCGTTATTGACCGATCTTCCGGACCCCGCAGAGATGATCGTGATGGCTGCACTCAGGCTATGATTGAGCAACGCCTGAAAAGCCGCGGTATAGCCGCCGAACTGAGTATCAACCAGCATCGCAGCCTCAAGTGTCGGCCGCAGGGTGATCCGCTCGCCGTCTAGTTCTATCTCGACGGTATCTTCGACATGTGATTTTGATGACGACATAACTACTCCAGAGGGGGGAACTGATGAGCCGCAGAAGCAAATTTGCAGCCGCAGTTGGAGTGGCCGCTGCCTTGACCAGTGCCGCACTTGCAGAGGATAGCCGGCCCTTAGAGCCGATCGTCCTTTCAGATGCGGATCTCACCAAGGTGAGGGCGGGTCTGGAAAATGGATTAAAAGATCCCGAATCCTTACGCCTCAACAGGGTGGTGGCTGGAAGGGCCGAGAACGGCCTCGTTACAGTTTGCGGATTGGCCAATGCTAAGAACGGCTATGGCGGCTATACGGGGCGCCGCCCCTTCATCGGCGTCATGACCCCTAAGACTATGGTTGTGATCAGCTACGGGCAAACCGACGATGAGGCTAGGCACGTCAAGATCATGTGCGAGCGACGTGGTTTGACCTTGTAAGCGGTCATGCCCCAGGCGCAGCCGGCACGATCACCTTTGACCCCGTTTTGATGCCCAGCGTGATTGTGCCGCCAACCACCTGGTTGGGCCCGCCGATATTGTCGGTGAAGGCCATGACCTTGGCCTTGATGTAGATGAGCGTATTGGTCCCATCTTCCTCCGGCTTGTCATTCAGCTCGATCTTGAAGTTGTAGTCGAAGTCGCTGTCGAGGGCCGCCTCGACTGCTTCCTGGCCAGCATCGTTGATGTCACGCGCCAGCTGTATGACCAGACTGCCATCATTGCGCGTGCCCTTGTGTTTGCGCACGTCGCGGCTGGCCAGCGGCTCGTGCGTGATTTCCTGATAGGTTCGGCCGAACTCACCAAGATTGGTGACCTCGCCGATCTCGGTATACGTGTCCGTGGCATGTGCCACCGCAGTGGTGCCGATCGAGATCTTTGTTCCAGCCGATGTGCTTTCTGGCATAGGAGCCTCCTCGAGGAGCTAGACGGGCCGCACGAGGCGGCAGGGTTGGGGATCAAGGGGTGCGATAGTTCACGCTGTAATCGAGGACAGCGATGCCCTGGCGACTCTCGCTCTCGCCATCCAGACCGATGTTGGTCGCCGCCAGATAGGAGTTGATCGCCAAGCGGCCGAATGTTGGATCCACGGCCATGGCCACCTCGACCTTCTCACACAGATCGTCGATCCGGTCATCGAGATCGTTGGAGTCCGCGACCCTGATCTCGATCAGCAGCGATGCGCTGCGGTCGAGCTTCGGGCCGATGGTCGCCGGCTCGGAGGTCTCGCGAAGCGTATAGACCAGCACGGCGGGAAGTTCGTTCGCCTGGGTCGACCGGGTGCGGGTGCGCGCCACGATGCAGCCGAGCGGCATTGCTGCGCGCAGGAGATCAGCGACGGCCGTTCGAATGGCTTGTCTGCGATGGGTCATGGGAGCACCTCGGCTGCAAGGCAGCCCTTGTATTTGCCGAGCAGAAGGGTGGTCATGCCCTCGGGATCGGTGCGGATATCGAGAACGGAATAGTGGGTCTGGCGGGCGATGATCACATCGTCAGCCCGAATGAACGGGGCATCCTCGGTACGGATCCGGATGGTGGTGATCACATCGGTGCTGCCGGCCTCGCCCTCGAGCACCTCGTAATTGCGCGAGTCATAGACGGCCGTGATCTCACGATCGCCATGGAGCCCCTGGCTGCGGACCGTGATGGTCTCACCAAAGATGCCGAGGAGGGCGCTATCCATGGGCCCGAAATCAAACATGCCGTCTGCTCCAAACATGTGAAGGGCGGGCGCGCGCGCCTACGCGGGCGCCCTTTCGCAGATCAATGATCAAGGCCTCTTCAGGCTTTGAGCTTCTCGATGATCTCAGCCTTGGTGTTGGCACCGGTGAGATCGACGTTGCGGCGCTTGGCTTCGGCCTCGAGCTCGGCCTTTGTCATGTCCTCGAGCTTGGCCGCGCCCTCGGGCGCACCTTCGGCGTCGCCCTTTGGCGCTGCGGTCCGGCTGTAAGCCTCATCCAAGGCGCCGGCCTTACGAGCCTCATCGAGTGCATTGCCGGACAATTCACCCGTCCAGCCGGCGGGTACCCGAGTGAGGCGATTGGTGGTCTCGTCTACGAACTCAAAGCGCTTCGTCGTGCGAACTTGCATGATGGACCTCATAAGGCAGCGCCCATGCTCGGCGCGGGTGGACGGAAAACGCCAGGCCTGCGCAGCAGGCCAGGCAGTTACATGGTCAAGCGGATCAGCAGCGAGGGACGGGTGCAGACCGGCAGGACGTTGGACTCGGTGTGGATATCGCGCCCCTTGCCATGCGGCAGATCATCGGTGGAGACGAAGATCTTGTTCGCCGGGTTGGGCGCAATATTGGCATCCATGATGGTGTCCGGCGGCGCGATATAGCGCTTGAAGTAGGGCGTGCCGAGCGGGATCGCGATGGCCTCATCTGCATCAACGGCGGGCTGCACCTCGAAGGTGCCATCGGGTTTGCGGAACTGGAACTCCTCGTCAATCCGCTCGAGGGTCACACCCGCGTAACTGAATGTGTCTTGGATGTCGTCACGGCCCGGGTCCGGCGTGTTCCCCCGGTAATCCTTCAGTGCGGCTTTGACGGAGGGGTGGTTGACATAGGCATCGAACCACTGCGCTCCGGCGAGCACTCTGACACCAGTTGACGGCGCACCGCGCAGTTCTTTGCGAATGGCCGCCTTCACTGCACGGTTCTTAGCCGCGACATCGGTTGTGGTGGTGGCGAGCGCAAACGCCACGGTGGTTTGAGTGATATCGAAGGCATCGAACAGATCAGCGAGAACCTTGCCTTCGCCGTCCTGCACCTGGCCCTTCAGGGCGCCCCAATCCAGCTGATTATGGGTGGCATCATGCTTCTGACGGAGGCTGAGCATCTTCTGGTTCACGACGCCGCCGAGCGTCTGCAGGATGTAGTTCATGCCATAGGCAGTAAGGTTCTGCAGATCGGACGGGGTGATGGCATCATCCAGCGGAAAATGCGGAATGGTGAGCATCGTCTCAGCGAGGTTGTTCCGCATGTTCTTGTTGCCCGGACCACCACGCTCCCTGGCGGGAATGACGGTGATCTCGCCATCGACGATGCCGAGCTTGACGTAAGTGGTGGGGATCGGCGTGTCGGCGAAGATGCCGAGCTGCGCGGGGCGGCCCGTCTGATAGGGCGGCAGGTTGATCACCTCGGTCAAGCGGGGATCCGCGAACTCCGGTGCGTTCAAGAGATCAAGTGGCGTCATGGTGCATTACACTCCCTTGCGAGCGACAGGTCGCTCATCAGTCTTCGATTGCGAGCGAGGAGAGCTCACACTCCGTTGCGAGCAACGATGCCGCGGCCATCGAGTGATGCGAGCGCGGTGGCCTTCTGGGTGGCGTTGATACCTGCCGGCCAGATCAGGGCCTGCGATACGACCTCGGCGGCACGAGCCAGCACGACCACCCTCCGGTCTGCCGACAGCGCCGGTGTTTTCTCCAGAAGAATGGCACGAGCGGTCTGGGTGCCGTCCGATGCCGCTGGGTCCAGCTGCTCATATTTGCCGGTGGTGGTGACCATGCCGAGCACGGTGCCGACTTCCAGCGCCGGCGATCCTGAGGCGAGGATCACCTCGTCACGGGAGTAGCGGTTTTTCCCCTCCGTCTTCACGACATCGGAGTCGACCTTGTAGGACAGTGTTTGATAGGCCATGAGGAAATCTCCCAGTCAAAAAGCAGAGCCTGTTCTTCGGCCTGCAGCTTCAGCCCGTTCTCAGGCCATGCCGATACGGCGCTTCATGTCCGCGACAAGATCGAAGCGCGGCGCGTCGCTCTTGGGCGGCAGCACAGTGTTGATTGTGGTCGGCTGCTGAGCCGTCGCGATCTTCTCGAACAGTTGCGCGCGCACCTGCTCGATCGAGGCACCCTGTGCGATGAACTGGTCGGCAAGATCGGCTTCGATGCCGGGAGCCGTGCGTGCCAGATCCACCGTGGCGCGGATCTGCTTTGCGGTATCCGCGCGAATCCGCGCCTCGGCAGGGGTCACGCCCTCCTTGATCAGGGTGGCAGTCATTTGCGGCACGCCGGCCGCAGTGCAGATCTCAGCGATCTCGGCCGCCGCAAGGGCAACTTCCGCTGCAGTCGGGCCTTTCGTTTCGACAAGAGGCGTGGTGGGATTGGTAGCGGCGGGGTTGAGCTCCGCCGGGATTTGAGCCGTCATGATGGCACGATCCTTCTGCTGACGGGTTGGCGCGGCGGGGGCCGCCTTGAGTTTCCCGCGCTTGCTCCAAGCGCGGGCATCCGCCAGGGCGACGATCCGCTCTGGCGTATTCTGGTAGAGGCGATAATCGAAGGCTGTCGGTTCGGGTGCGTCAGCCTCGTCCAGGCGATCCGCATAGCCTTGGGCGACGGCGTCTTCGGCCTCAAGCCAGATCTCCGAGCGCATCTCCTGGCGGATCTCATCCGCGCTGCGCCCGGTCTTTTCCGCATAGATATCGGCCATGCTGTCAGCGAGCTTGTCGAGGATGGCGACGCTCTTCTGATGATCCTCGGAATTGCCGATGGTGATCATCGAGGGGTCATGGATCATCATGATCGCGCCCTTGCGCATGATGATCTCCTCACCCGCCATGGCGATGAGCGAGGCGGCCGAGGCGGCAATGGACTCAACGATCACGGTGACCTTGCCGGCATGGGCGGCGAGCGCGTTGTAGATCGCGCTGCCCTCGAAGGCGATGCCGCCGCCGCTGTTGATGTGTACCGTCACGTCTGTCGTGCGGCCAAGCTCGGCCAGGGCACGCACCACATCCATGGACGTGAAGCCCTCGTCCCAAAAGCTGTCCCCCACGGTGCCGTAGAGATACAGCTCACCGTCAACCAGGATATCCATGTTGTGCGTCCTTACTCGGTGTCTTCCGGATCCTGCGGATCGTCGGAATCCGCCGGGTCATCCGGCTCTTGAGATCCGCCGGGATCCGCTTGTGATGCTGGCGCTGCCTGCCCGCCGGCCTTGCCCTTGCGCGGATCGCTGTCGAGCACGATGCCGAAGCGATCGGCCCGGGCATTGTCTGCCGCGATCTCCTCGTCGACCTGCTCCACATTGTATCCGCGCTCGGAGACCACATCGCTCCGCGAGCGGAAACCGGCGCGAACCTCAGCGGTGCGGGCCTGCACGTCCTGAACCGGGTTGATATAATCCCAGCCCTGCGGCACCCATTTTGGCCGCGCAATCATGCCGAGGTTGATGCCACGGGGCGGGACGATCTTGCCGGCAAGGATGCCGAGGGTTGCCCATTGGCGAACCACCGGCCTGCAAAACTGGAAGACAACAAGATCGTGCTGCCACATCGCGCAGCGCCGCCGGAACTCATTGACAGAGGCGCGGAACGTCCGGTCATTGACCTGGCTGTAATCCCCGGTGAGCTGCTCATAGAGCACGCCGGCCGACACTGCGATCGCGCGCAGCTGCTGGCGCATGAACTCCACATAGGAGTTGCCCGGATCCGGCGGCTCGCTGAACTTCACATCCTTGCCGCGCGGCAGTAGCTGCATCGTGCCGGGCTCGAGCGGCTCGACCGCATAGCCATCCGGATCAACCGGGCTGCCAAGCGGCCCTTCGTTCTCGTCATAGTCCTCCGGGATATCCTCAATGACGAAGCCCGCGAACAGCGCCGCCAGCTGCTGGCGCATGAGCTGGGCGTCGTCGTATTTGTCGAGGTCATGCAGCTTGACCAACGCCCGCGTGAGCCACGGCTCACCGCGGACCATGCCGGGCCTGCGGATGCTCGCAAGATGCGCCACCTCCGCAGCGGGGACCGGCACGATCTCGAGCACGTTGCCGAGATAGCCGTAGGTCAGATCATCCGGGTGGCTGCGGTACAGATGGTACATCAGCCGGCGGCCAATCGGATCGAACTCAATCCCGGCCCGGATCTTGTTCGCGCCGCTGTCCTCATTCTTGTTCAGCGGGCAGAACTCGCTCTCGATGAGCTGCACCTGGAACGGCACCGACAGACCATCCTCGATGCGGCGGGTCCGCAGCCTGGCAAAAACTTCTCCCGCCTCGACCATGGAGCGGACCGCGAGCGCCTGCAGGCCATAGAAGTCGAGCCGACCATCGGCGTCCGCCTCGTCCGTCCATTCGAGCCAGAGCTCGGCCAGCTTGCGGTTGAACTCCGGATCAGGCGTCTGGAACTGCGGCACGATGCCAGTGCCGATGGTGTTCGTGACGATCGTATCGACGGCGCTGTCGGCGATACCGTTGTTGCGCACCATGTCGCGCGAGCGGTCGCGCAACGTGGCAAGTCCCGTCTGGGCAAGTGCATTGGGGCCGGCCTTCGGCGCCAGCCACCGCGCCATGCGCGGTGACTGGCTCGCCCCCTCATAACCAGAAAAGCCCGGATAGGCGCGCGCCATGATCGCCCGGGCCAAGGTTTTGGGCACGACCCTTGCCACGGTCTGGGCCGCAGCTCGGACCGCGGTCCGGGCCGGGGTCTGGACCGCGGTCTGGACCGGGGCTCGACCGACGCGCGAGAACAATCCCATGGATCAAAGCCCCTTCGACGTTCTGAACCGGAACTGGCGCGATCGCCGAGCCGAGGTGCCCGACACCTCGGCCTCGATGAGGGCCAGGGTCTCGCGCATCTCCTGCAGGCTGCGATACTGCACCTGACGGTCACCGATCCGTGCCGAGGTCACGCCTTGCGCGATCGCGCTCTTAAGATTATCGAGATCACGTTGGGTCCAGGCCATGCTCAGCTCCTATCGCCCCAAGAATCCCGACCGCACCACGCGGCGCTGCGGCCTGGGCAGAGGCACTCCCGTTGGCCGAAGCTCAGGCTCGGCGGCGGCGGCCGGGGCACGTTCTGTCGGTTTGGCGGGAGCGGACAGTGGGGCCTTGGCAATCGGCAGATCCTCGAAATCCAACTGAGCGTCGGCAGGCGGGGTCTCCCGCTCAGCCTCGAGCTTTGCCCAGGCCGCATCGGGCAGGCTGCGCACGCCAAGCTTGGTGGCGGCAGCTTCCGCTTGCAGCATGGTGTCGAGCCCCTCATTGGCTTGGTTCGGATCCTTCACCCACTGATAGACGGTGAAGCCGGCCTTGTTCCGGACACCTTTGCGGCGCTCGGCTGTGAGCTGCCGGAAATACTCGTCATCCAGCCCGCGCGGAAAACCCACATAGCCGCGCTCGCCCGGATCCTCTTTGCCGAGATCCCGGTAGAGCGACATCTTCATGACGCTCGTCCCGAAGTTGTAGAACCGCTTGGAGTAGCGCAGCAGCTTGCCGCTTCGGGTGCGCTCCTTCTTGACCCGCTGAATGCGCGGCGCGGTCTCGCTGGCAACGCCGCGGACCATGATTACCTTGGAGACCGGGTGCTTGCGCGCCCATCCCCACACATCCTCGGTCCAGGCATTGCCGTCGATGGCCAGGAGGTCCGCGGCAAGCTGCTGACCTGCGGCATTGGGCCAGGTCTGCACCAGCAGCCCGTCGAGCTTGTCCTGGCATTCCACATCCGAGATGTGACCGGGAAAGACGCCATACTCAATGACATAGCGGCGGAACTCGGCCCCCCAGCCCACCACCTGCCACTCGACACGATCCTGCTGGCAATCAACGCCGATGGTGATCAGCAGCGCACCGCGCGGGATCTGCCCGCGCCCGTATGCCGCTTCAGAGGCGCGATCGCGGATGGTCTCCCATGACACGGACTCGCCCTGCGCCTTGTACGCCAAGCCCACGGTGTCATTGAGGAAGGTCTGCTCGGACGCCGGATCGCCCTTGGCCTTCAGCCACTCGCGGGCAATCCGTTCCCAAGACTGAAGATAGGAATAGGCAGACCAGATGTAGAACGAGCGATGCTCGCGCATCGCCTGCGGATTATGTGCCCGCCATTGGAGCCCGGCCAGCATGGAGCGGCGATGATGCTCGAGGATCTCGGCGCCGCAAGCCGGACAGGTGAAACAGGCATTCTCCGGATGCGCCTCGTCCAGATTGGCGAGCATGTTCTCCCATTCGAGCACATGCATATGATCGCAATGCGGGCACGGCACATAAGGATATTCCTGGCTGCCCGCCTCGAAGCTTCTCGTGATCCGGCACCCCGGCAGGATGAGCGGGGTCGAGACCTTCAGGATCTTGGCAAACTCGTGACTCCGCGAGCGGCTGTCGGCTTGCACCTCCGGGTCGCCCGCCGCATTCATCTCCCATTTGGCAAGATCGTCATGCACTTGGCGGCGCATGGTCACCTGGCTGAGGCTTGCCGGCGAATTTGCGCCTGAGATCTGAATGGCGCCGCGGCCGTCGCGACGCTCCTTGTACATCACCGAGTCGGAGCCATCGCGCGAGCGCTGCGGGAACATCTCGCTAATCGCGGTGTTGGACCGCAGCATGGGCGCCAGCTTCATCTTCGACCAGCGCCGAGCATTTTCCTCGGTCGGGTGCACATAGAGCAAGTCGCCCGGGTCCATCGCGATCGAGCCGCAAACGAAGATATTGCCGAGCACGGTGCCGCCGATCTGGGCGGATTTGATTAGGGTGACGAAGCGGCAGGGGTCATCCGGCCCGAGTGCCCTGAGGATCTCGTCGAAATACGGAAACAGCGTGCGGTTATAGGGACCCGGGAATTGGCTCTCCCGTTCGGAGAAGATGATATTGTCCTCGGCCCAACCGAGAAAGTCGACGGGCGGCGGCGGCGTGAACACCTCCGCCAGGGCTTCCATGGCGAGGCGCTCCGCATTGGTGATGTGGATGGTCACGCGGGCAGATCCTCGGTGTCGTCTTGTATGTCCGGGATGATCGAAGGCATGGCTTTGGCGCGTGCCGCAGCGGCCTCCGATGCGCGCTGGCGCACAGCGCGAAACTCCGTCTTCATGAGGTGCAGCACATCCCGCTGCGGCACCTCGAATTTGGCGGCGATCGCGGAGGCGAGATCGCTCAGCGCCCCCTCGCAGACGGTCAGCATTTCGCGCAAGGCATTGCGCATCGCCATGCCCGCCTGGTCGCTGCGCACATAGATCCCCCGGCGCGCGAGCTCCTGCTCGGCGGCCGCACGATTGCGAAACTCGAGCTCCCGGATCTTCTCGCGCCGCAGCCGATCCTCGAAGGCATCGACTGCCGGGGCAGGCGGCGTCCAGACCGGTGACGCCGCAGGAGCGGTCGGGCTGCTCGCGGAACTGGCGCCAGGACTGCGGGCAGCACCGCCATCAGTGGCGCCGGGATGGGCGTCGAGACAAGTATCGAGACGCGTCTCGATGCCATTGCCAAGCCGCTGCCCGATGTCGAGATTGCCGCGCAGCTGGGCTTGCGCGATCGCCACATTGATCCGCGCCATCCGACCATCGCCAACCAGGGCGGGCCCGTGGATCTTGCCCTCGGCTATCCACTGTGAGACCCGCCCGGGCGTCACGTTGCTCAGGCGCGCGAACTCGCCCTTGCTCACGATATGCGCGTGCGTTGCCTCTGCTAAACTCACCGATGATGTTCCTCTTTAGCGTGTCTTTAGCTGCTGTTTAGGCTTCGAAAAAGCCGTGAGACTGGCGGGGGCCCGCGGTCCGAATTACCCGCAAAATCCCTGCACCCCAGGGGCCCCGTCGCTCACCGCATCGTTGCCAGCGCCTGCCGTATCGACCGCTGGATGAGCCTTGATGCATTTCGCTCGACGCTGCGGCTGACGATGCCAAAGAAGTCGAACCGCTTGTGGTACTGGACATCGGGCACGAAGATCAGGACGGGTGCGATCTTGCCACCACGGCGGCGATAGACCCCCGGCGTAAGCTTGCTGCCGGGCGGCGGCACGAAGTAGCGCTCGCGGCGATAGTTCCTGTTCCGCTTCTGCGATGCGGCCGTGCGGTTCATCTGATAGCCGGCGGTGGTCTCAGCTGCTCGAAGGTCGGCCAGGATGCGTACCATGGTGCTGCCCGGTATGTTGCCATACTGATTGAGCTTCATGCCTGAGCCCGGCACCAGGAAGCCCTTGTTGCCCATCAGACCGGCTATGGACAGAGCACGTTCCGATCGCTTCTGGCGTCGACCTCCCCCAAAGATGTGGGGCGCCAAGAACTTCGAGGCAGGCGTCCCCTTGGCAAAACCAGCGAGCTCATCTTTCACACCAACCTCTGCCTCGAGCAGCTCGCGCGTTGCCGGGCGGATGTAGAACGCATCCAGCGTAGCCTTTGTCGGCCTGTCGAACGCCGCGCGAGCACCCTTGACCAGATCGCGATGGGCCGCCTGTGCTGTCTGGGTAAGCCCACGAGCAATGCCAAACCGAATGTTCTTCTCAGCCTTGGTCATGTCGGCCAAGGTGCGGGAAGGGTCGACGGTCGCCATATGGGAGATGCCCAACAAAAAACCCCTCGCGGAACTCTCCGGAGGGGTTCGCCCGAACGCGCAATGCGCTCAGCATGTGCGGACTGTCAAGTTTTTTGCGCAAAATGTCAAGCGGCAGATTTGGTTCTGCCGTAATATCCCTTCCAGGGCTCCAAAACCCGCCATTTCCCTAAGGGTTGGCCGATGTGGTCGAGATCCAGGAACAGAGCCACCAGCATTGCCTCGAAACGAGCAGCGCGCGCGTCAGCCTCGGCTTGTGCCCTCGCGATCTCCGCTGGCGAATAGCCAACGAATTCCACCAAGCACGCATAGGGACGATGGGTCCGCGGATGCCTTAGCATCTTCGGCACGGGACCATGCGCCGTTTGCCTCATGACCGGCCGGCACTTCAGTGGCGGCAGCTTCACATCCCGGCTAGGTACTTCCCCACGCTCGGCATGCTTCACCATCAGCCAATAATCATCACGCTTCAGCTGCCGCACCCAGGCATCGACCCAAAGCGAGTCCTCGTGCACCGGCAGCCAGCCATTGATGAGGCCACCGCGGCGCTCGGCCATGCACAGGGATGACCGATCAGGGGTCTGCACCCAATCGGCAGTTCCGCCGGCACAAGCCCGCACGCATTCGGTCTTGTAAGCCCAGACGAGCAGCGACCAGGCGTCCGTGTCCTGGCGCAAATCGGCCTTTATGGTCGCTTTGCGAGGGTTGCGAGGGTTATACGAGACTTGGTTAGCAACCCTCGCAGCCCTTTTATCTTTATTTATCAGCCCTCTAATCTCCTCTTGCGAGAGTTGCGAGGGTTTTTCCCTATAGTCGTATGAAAACATCGCTCTGACCCCTTACCCCTCTCTCTCATACGTGCGGCGCGCGTAAACCCTCGCAACCCTCGCAGATACTTCGTAAGTCACTGAACCTGAATGACTTTCAGCAAGGCGAGGGTTTTCCAAAACCCTCGCAAACCCTCGCAACCCTCGCGAGATTCGGGCGATGTCATGGGTCATCATCCGCCGGATGCGGCGGCTGCGGCGCAGATTGGCCATCATCGCGCGCCGGGACATCGTGCAGCCGCACGTCGAGATAGCGCCTAATTCGCTCATTGGTCTTGGTGAAGCCCTTCTGCGGCATCACCCGTCCGAAGGTCGCTTCCTTCCATGGCCGCACCGCATTGGCATGGCACCAGGCAACGAAGGCCTCATACATCTCCCGCGCCGTCACCGACACGCTCACGCCAGGCGGTGCTCGCTCGACGCAGTCATTGATGAAGCCGCCGACAGGGTCCATTTCCTCGCGATAGGCGAGCGTTGCCGCCATGACCTCTGGCGGCGCATGGAGCCCGTGCGTCATGTATTTGCGCAGGCCCTCGATGAGCCAGTTCAGGATGCCGGACCGTTCCGCCTCGAATTCCGCCAGCACCTGTTCCATAGGCCGGCGCTCGGCATCGGGAATGGTCACGTTCCAGGGGATCAGCCGCAATCGTCGCCATATGCCATGGTCGACACCGCCCACCTGCGGCAGGTCATTGCCCGACATCACCGCCTTGAAGGTCGGATACATGTCGAAGAAGCCCTTATGCAGGTGGCGCACCTGCGTTGGCTCTCCACCGGTCAGGGCCTTGATCAGGCCTTCGCGCAAGGGTTCACCGCGCGGCAGCTCGGAAACGCGCACCAGTCGCGCGCCCGTAAGCCGGGCAAGCTCCGGCGTTGCCTGATCGCCCCGCCGCTGGCCGATGCCAGTCACCGCCTCCGGATTGAGCGATTGCGCATAGGCCCCCAGCATCCGGCAGATGGCTTCGATGAAGGTGCTCTTACCATTGGCGCCGGTGCCATACATGAACACCAGCACCTGCTCACCGGTCAGGCCGGTGAGCCCATAGCCGGAATAGACCTGCACGAACTCGCGCACCGCCGCATCGGGCAAAAAGCGATCAAGGAAGGCTGTCCATTTCGGGCAGGTCGCGCCCCTGTCATAGCGCACCGGCGCCATCTTGGTGATGAGGTCGGCCCGGTCATGCGGCTGCAGCTCAACCGTCATGTCCCAGCGCGGTTCATCCAGATCCGGCCCTTCCGGGTCCTCGACCTTCCTGAACACCAGCGTGCCGTTCAGCACATTGAACTTGAGCGGGTCCGGGTCGAGATCATCGGGCGCCACGGTCTTATGCGGCAGCGCCTGGGTGATCATGCCGACGATGCGCGAGTTATTGCCCGAGGAGATAGCGAACCGCCGTCGGGCAGCCTGCCGCTTCTCAACCGCGTCCTGCACCTCAGCGGCCGATTTCAGCAGGTTACTCTCTTCCTCGGTGCGGTCTTTCTCCGGCTTTTTGCGGATCGACTTGGCCGCCTCGAGCAAGGATCGCTCGGAGGGTGTCGCGCTGATCAGGTCGGCCTCATAGGCGATGCGCTCGGCGACCTCCTGCGCTCGCCGGGTGACATATTCGTCACCGCCTTTGACCTCCCAATGGCTGCCGGCCCAGGCATGCCAGCCAACATCGCGCACCTGCAGCAGGTCATCCCCGAACCAGATCAGCAGCCGCCGGCCGTTGCCGGTGTCGTTCTGCGGCTCCTCCGCGCAACGGCCGAGCTTTTCCGGGTCGATGTCATCACTGCCACCGCCAGGCGGGGCGCCCGCGCCACCATCATCAGCCCAGCCATCATCATACGGGGCTGCGGGGTCGGGATAGTCATCGGGGTCAGGCGGTGGCGGTTCATCACGACGAGGCCGCCCAAAACCTTCGGCCCGAGCTCGCGCCTTGCGCTCTATGTCGGAAAGGTCACGGGGCGAGGCCATGCCATCGCGCACAGAGCGTTCAATATTGGCATCGACCACCTTCCAGCCGTCTGCCGCCGGCAGACCGTTGCGCGCGCAGGCATCTCTCAGGCCCGCAACGACGATGGCATGGGAAAGCGCCCCCGCCGCAACCAGCTGGCCAAGCACATAGCCACATTTGTTGAGGGTAAAGCCGCGCCGCCCCTTGGGGCAGGATGCCAGTTCCTCAAGCTCACCGTCGAGCGCTGCCAGCGCATAGCGCCGCACCGCCTCATCCACCTTGGCCTGTGGCTCGGTGCCACTGGCGATCGGCGTTGCATGATGTGGCGCGCCTCGGGCAAACTCACCGCGGCGCAACACCAGATCCAACAGCCGCGGCGGGGCTGCGGGGATTGGCCCATCATCGGGCGATTGCTCCCAGAGATAGGCCGCGCCATCCACCATCACCGAGGGCGGCACGATCACATAACCGCCTTCACCGCGGATATCGACATGGCCGGCAATGGCAGCGTCCACGTTCTCCAGTTTGGAAAACAGGCTCGCCCGGTTGCCCAGGCGCTCGCCTGCCGGCATCTCGGGATAGGCAAACCACAGATGCAGCCCGCCCGATTGCGTGCGCACCACCGGGCATGGCGGCAGCACTCCACCGCAGAACGAGGCCAGGCTCGCCAGCATGTCGTCAGCCGGGAACTTGCGCGGGTCGAGATCGACCACGAACACCCCGGCGCGTTCGCCCGTGGGCATGCCGATCAGTGCCTTGGGGAAGCGGTTCCACCAGGCTCTAATCTGCGCCTCATCGGTGGTGGCGAGATAAAGCCCGCCATCCTTCTGGCCAGATGTGGATTTGGGCGTCAGCGGCTGCTTGCTCTCGCCCTTGGTCTGCGAGGGCGAGCACGGGAACACCGGCCATCCCCGGCGCGCATAGTCCAGCGCGGCGGCAAGCAAGCCGTCGCGGCGATCATCCCCATGTTGCTCTGTCATAGCCCCTCGAGCCGTCTTTGAACTTCAGCCGGAGCTGATCTCGTTTGCCCAGTTGCCCGGGCGGCCTCATCGGCCGCGCGCCTGGCCTGCAGCTCGCGATAATGCGGGCCGCAGAACCACCGGCCGCGCCTGCCGGCCTTGCCCGACCAACCCTCGCCAATCGAGGCGTATTGCCCGCACCCTGGCGCGTCACAGATGAAGGGCGGTGAAGCGCTCATGCCGCCACCTCGTAATCATCCGACCGTTCTAGCTGCTTCCGGCAAGGCGGGATCCACTCGAGCCGGGTGCCGAGCTCGCCCGTCATCCAGACGAGCCAGCAATAAGAAGTGGCGGTGGAGCCGGTGGCGGTGAGCCGCCCCTTCACCATCGGAACCCGCTCGACAAACTGCGCCACGATGGACGGGGGCCGAACCTTGAACAGGTTTTCATACCGCCCTACCCCCTCGAGAAATGACGTGCGCACGAGCATGGCCACGCCACTCACGCCAGTGACGCGCCAGGCTCTGTGAATGAATTGCTCGGCCAGGCGAAAGGGCGGATTGGTAATGACCCAATCAACCCCGCAAGGCTCAAGGCATAACGTCTCGGCAAAGTTGAAGAGGAAATCGACCAGCCGCTCTTGGCCAGGCCATTCCTGCCGATAATCATGAATGTCGCTGGCATGAACCCTGCTGAAATACTCCGCCAGCGGCCTCGCCATGTGGCCGCGATTGCAGGCGGGCTCCCAACAGGTGAGCTTCTCGCGCATATGCTTACGCGGATCGGGCACGCGCAGATTGGGCAACAGGACATGCTCGATCAGGGCTCGTGTGGCCCAAGGCGGCGTTGGGAAATCATCCAGCGAGTCATGCGGCTCGCTTCGCTGCTGCATCACAGCCGAAGAGGTGTTTTGCCTCGTGCCCATTAGGCGGCCCTCCCCAACAGCGGAGGTGGGGGCCCAGGCTCGAACGCGATGGCGCAGTGCTGGGCACAATAGGGCCGCGACGGCTCAGAGGCCTCGCCGCAGAAGACATATCCGCGGGCATCCTCCCCCAAGGGCCACCGGCACATGCCGTAATCCCGCAGCTCCAACAAGCTCACCCCACCCGCGATTGGGAGGGAGGACACGGGCGGGGTGAGGAGTGCGGCGGCTGCACAGAGTGGAGGCTGTACAACAGCCTGGGGGAAAATCCTTCGTGCTTGCCTGATAACGCGCTCGCCTGTCCAAAATGTGACACTCAGCTCGCGGGCCAGTTTACGCAGGCTCGAGGACGACAATCCCAAGATCTCGGCGGCAACAGAGCAGCTGACGCCGCGGGCGGCGAGCTCGCGCACTTTTGCGTTGCGCACAGCCCGCGCCGTATCGGCAGGCTTTGCTAGCCCAAGCTCTACGATGCGCCGCTTGATGAAATCCTGGCTGGTTCGCAACCGTTTCACCATGACCTTGTAGGGGGCATTTTCTGCCACCAGTTGCCGCAGCACATGATCATCGATTGGGTTACGTGCTGGCATGAGTCACACCCCGAGTCTCGGCTGCCGACCAAAGAAGAGCCGTCATCTGTTGCCCCGCTCACTGATGGCCAAAGCCAGAGCGCGCAGGACAGCGAGCGCCCGATATAGCTCGTCGATGCCGGTGACCATTTCGCCCGCCTCACGCGGCGAGACCTGCCGGCCGGCTTCGCTCTTTGGGTCAAGTGCCTTTGCGTATCGATGGATGAGGTCGGCATATTCTGCTGCGGCCTGGGCAGCAGCACTGGCGAGCTCATCGTCATGTTCGATGGCCGGGTTAGGCAAGAACCAGCCGCCCGAGCGAATTGCCAGATGTTCGGCCGCTGTTGTGATCCCGAAATGCTCGGAAATCTGGCATACGATGTTGAAAGGTATCCCGTCGCTCTGGTCAGGGTCGGTCCATCGATAGACCGTAGACTCCCTCCGGCCCGTGTAGCTGGCGACGGTATCGACACCGCCCACCTGCTTCAGCATCAGCGCGATTGCCGCGAACGACGAACCAGCTTGGCGCGGACGAACCGGGTTCACGGTAAAACCTCCGGCACGTTACCAGAGACAGGCTCAATCGATGGGCTATTGTGTTTCCCAGCGGACCTGTGGGGATAGATGTCTGGACGGAGATCATGTCTACTCACTCTCCCGCCAGTCACTTCCTCAATGCGCAAAACGAACTCGCCGGGCACACCGCGTTTTGCGCGGGTGAGCCAATACCAAACGTGAGATTGCGTTGTGCCGATCAGCTCAGCCAGGCGACTCTGCCCCCCGACCAGCTCGACGGCGCGATGGAGCGCTGCGTTCGTCATGAACACAGTTCTACCAATTTATGAGTAAGTTTCAACCATGTTTTTAGTTGAGACGAATAGTGCTCTGGTTGCTACCAAAATGTTGATGACCAAGCCAGTCGAGTTGCCGCCAATCGCGAAGCGCCTCAAGGAAGCGCGGGAAGCACTTGGGCTTTCCCAGCCCGAGCTAGCCGAGCGCGTTGGAATGAGCCAGCAAGGTATAGGCGCAATTGAAGCGGGGCGTTCCATTCGCCCGAAGAAGTTGCGCGAACTGGCCAGGGCACTAGGTCGCACGGAGGATTGGCTCTTGGGTGAGGGCAGCGACGACGCGGCTGCTACACCTGCAGCGTACCCAAAACACGAGCCGAATGCCGAAACTGGCGGCCCTGTGAGATTGCCGAGGCAACGAATTCCGCTTTATGGCGGCGCCATTGGCGGATCGGATGGCCGGTTCGTGTTAAACGGTCACAAACTCAAGGATGTGCTAGCACCCCCATCTTTGGAGGGAGTTCGGAACGCATATTGCGTCTATCAATACGGCACCTCGATGGAGCCCAGGTACTTTGCTGGTGAGGTTCACTTCGTGAACCCTAACCTTCCCGTTCGCCGGGGCGATTTTGTTGTCGCTCAAATCATGGACGAGGAAGGTGAGCCGCCAGCGGCCTTTGTTAAGCGCTTCATTTCTTGGAATTCGAAAGAGCTTATCTTAGAGCAGTACGAGCCACGCGAGAACTGGACGTCAGACGAACCCGAGGCGGAGAAGTATATCCTTCGATTTCCATCTGAGAGGGTGGTGAGCGTACATGTAATCGTCCAGACAGGGCGCGAGTGACGAATTACCTCCAAAACACCTTGACTGAAACGCTATCACCAACCCCACCTTGAATTTGGCACCACGAGCACCTTAGCCGCGAAATTACATTGATTATCGGCGCTGTCCGACTTACGCGCCGCTGCTCAAGCGTCCTGGCATCCAACGTCTTCTCCCGCCCACAATCCTCGCAGACCACTTTCAGCGATTTTGCGCTGGCGAGCGGCCGCTTTAGTGCGGCATCGGTCATAGCGTCCATAATGCCTGGCGCCTCCGTTCTCCGTTTGGACCGATTCTCAATCAGAAAAAGGACCGAGAGTCGAGTCGCTAAGTCGGGACGTCTTTTTGTGCCTCGTCTACTAATTTGTTAGTTGATCAACTACCAATTTATCGGTAACAGTCCTCCTCATTAGCAGCTAACGGATGAGTAGAGGAACCCATGATCATCATTCCAGGACTGAGCGCGACCGCGACACTCGCTCAATCCGATGGGCGGACGACGGCGAAACAGTGGGAAGCTGCGCGAGCGTATGACCGAGCGCACCAGTCACGGTATGAGAACCCGGGATCCTTCGTCCGGATTGGTCGGGTCAAATGGAAAAAGGGGGTGCTGATCGACTTTATGGCCGACGTCATCCTCGATGCTGCGGTGAAGCGAGGTCGCGTCAGCCAGGCAGACTTCGATCAGGTTGCGATTCCCAAAGCAGTCGTGACCGAGCATCGAAACGAAGCCTTCCAACGCGCGCTTGTCATGGAGCCGCGCCTCCCCTTCATGCTCGAGGGGTAACCGCATGGCCAGCGCTGAGATCATCAGCTTTGCCGACGCGCGCTCCCATCGAGGGAGGCTACCCGTGCAGATGTGGCGCGATGCCCAGCACCAGTGGCGCGTTGGCGATGAATGTCTCGTGCCACGGCTCGATGGGCAAGGCTATGCTCCCGCCGTCATCACCGGAATTGACCGCGGCATTCATGCCGGCCGTGCCATCGTCTGCCCGCTGCGCGGCTATGGCGGCGCGCTCTGCTCGCAGCCCCTCGATGCTCTGCAGCCGCGCCCCCGCTCCCGAGGCGGGGCATGAACGACGATGAACACGGCCGAGATCCCGCAGCCGGCCTCACCAACAGCGGCACGCTCTATGTGGGGCCAACCGAGTTCAGCGCCGAGGACTTCGAGGAAGCGTTCGCGCTGCTCGAAGACACTGGCGCACTCGAGCTGCTGGATACCCAGCCTGAAAAATGCACGTGCGCTATCGACCTTGCCCTGTTTGAGGCCGCAGAACGTCGACGCGGCAACAACTGAGCCTTGCCGCCCCCTCACCTGAGGAGCAACACACATGAGCCGTTCCTTTTCCGCAATCCTGGCCGAGCTCGATCACGGCCGCGTTCATGACGAACTGACTGAGAAACTGGCCGATCTCGCCGACGCGGTGCGGGACACCCGCAAGGCCGGCACGGTCACCCTGACCCTGACAGTGAAGCCGAATGGTGAGCGCTCAGTAGAGATCACCGATTCCATCAAGGCCAAGCTGCCGGAGGGCGACAAGGCCAAGTCGCTCTTCTTCGTCGATGAGCACGGCAATCTCAGCCGCCGCGATCCCAGGCAAATGGAAATGCCACTGCGCGATGTCGAGGCTCACGCTCGGCAAGAGGTTCGCGCCATCGACTGATCGCCACCCGTTTTCTAGCCAAAGGGGAACCTGCCTATGAGCGAACCACTGACAGCCGATGCTCTCGAAATGCTGCGCAACGGCATTGCCGCGAGTTTTGCACCGATCGATAACCCGAGCGGCGGGAAGACATTGCTGGTCCCGGAGGGCTATCGCGCGGAGAACTTACCGCCTATCGACCCGCCACTCAGCGACCACATCAAGCAGCGTATCACCTTGCTCGATACGGCATCGTTCATTGCATACGTGAACGACTTTAAAACGGCCGAAACGCGGATCATAGCGGACAATCAGGCTCTCGGTTTCCAGGCCATCTTCGATTACCACGGCCGGCCCAGGATCGAGCAGTCTCAAGGCACGCCAGCTCGCCGAGCGCACCGCGCATCCTTTTCCCCTGTCAAATCAGAACAGTTTGCCAGATGGAGCGCGATCAACGGCAAGGCAACTCCACAGCTCGAATTCGCTCATTTTCTTGAGGAAAACCTACCTGATGTCGCTGAGCCAGATGGCGCCAGCCTGCTCGAGGTCGCTCTGAAGCTCGAGGCCTCAAAGAAGGTCGAGTTTGTCAGTGGCACTCGCCTCAATGACGGGTCGCAGCAGCTCACCTATGCCGAGACTGTCGAGACCAAGGCGGGTCAAAAAGGCGAACTCCGGGTGCCATCCGAGCTGACCATCGCCATTCCGATCTTCTTTGGCGGCCCCGTCTACAGCATGAAGGCCTTTCTTCGGTATCGTATCAGCGATGGCAAGCTGCACTTCATCGTTGATCTGCACCGCCTGAGATATGCCGTCGAAATGGCCTTCGCGGATTTCCGAACCCAAATCGACGCTGGCACTAAGCTGGCCAGTTTGCTCGGCAAGATCGAAGGGCTCGCGTGATGGCGGGCTCACTCAACAAAGCGACCCTTATCGGCCGCCTCGGCAAGGATCCGGAGATCCGCCACACCAAGGATGGCCGCCCGGTCGCCTCTTTCAGCCTGGCCACATCTGAGCATTGGCGGGACCGCGCCACAGGCGAGCGGAAGGAATGCACCGAATGGCATCAGGTGGTCGTGTTCTCGGAAGCCCTGGCCAAGGTCGCCGAGCAATACCTCCGCAAAGGCTCGTATGTGTACATCGAAGGCCAGCTGCAGACCCGCAAATGGCAGCATCAGGATGGCAGCGACCGCTACACCACCGAGGTGGTGCTGCAGGGCTTCAATGCCGTGCTCACAATGCTTGATAGCAAGCGCGATGATGGGGGCCGTTATGACCCGGCGGCCCGGGGCATGGATCCCGATCAGGCAGCAGGCTTCGCAGCCCAGGCACCGTTCGGCTCAAGCTCGTCCCTTGAGCTCAATGATGAGGTTCCGTTCTGATGAGGAAAGCGCCCGGCATAACACCCGCCGGGGCTGGGATGGATCCGGACATCCTCGAGCTGATCCGGGCGCTTGCGCGACAGGCAGCAAAACGCGATTATCTCGCGGCACAGGCCCGAAAGCCAACGGGCGCACCTGTCCTTGTACATGGCGATGAAAATTAAAACTGCCGCGCTCTACGCCCGCTTCTCGAGCGATCTCCAAAAGGACCGCTCGATCGATGATCAACTCGCCCTGTGTAGGACCTACTGCGAAAAAAACGGGATTCCTGTCGCCGGAGAGTATGTCGACCGGGCCAGATCGGGTGCCTCTGTGCTCGGCCGCGACGGCCTCGAGCGCTTAATGCAAGACGCCAGATCCGGTCTGTTCACTGTCGTTCTAGTCGAGGCCCTGGATCGACTGTCACGTGATCAGGAAGACCTCGCTGGAATTTGGAAGCGACTCCGGTTTTTGGGAGTGGAAGTTGTCGCTGTCCATGAGGGCACAGCCGACGCAATTCAGATCGGGGTCAGAGGGCTGGTCGGCGCTCTGTTCCTGTCCGATCTGGCCCATAAGGTGCGCCGCGGTCAGACCGGCGTTGTCAGAGAAGGTCGGCACGCCGGCGGGAAGGCATACGGGTATAAACCTGTCCCCGGCAAACCAGGTGAACTCGCAATCGACGACTCTGAAGCCGCAGTTGTGCGCCGGATCTTCGCTGAATATGTAGCAGGATCGACCCCAAGGGTCATCGCCGGCCGCCTAAACAGTGAAGGCGTCCCGCCACCACGCGGTGCCCGATGGAACGCCAGCACAATAAACGGCAACATGGCGCGCGGGCACGGTATCCTGCTCAACGACATATATGCCGGTCGTCTTGTGTGGAATCGGGTCCGGATGGTCAAAGATCCCGATACGGGGAAGCGGATCTCCCGGCCGAACCCAGAAAGCGAATGGCTTGTCACCGATGTCCCGCATCTGCGAATTGTGGATCAGGAGACGTTCGACGCGGCGCGGGCGCGTAAACTTGATCGGACTCACATGGCTCCAGCAAAGAGGCAGAAGCCACGTCACTTGCTTTCCGGGCTCCTAAGATGTGGTGCATGTGGGTCCGGCATGCGTGTCCACGACAAGAATCACGGGCGCGTCCGCATTATCTGCTCCCGCTATGCGGAGAGCCGGTCTTGCTCG
The DNA here is from genome assembly GCF_038811545.1 of Rhodoligotrophos sp. CJ14. Classification (GTDB taxonomy): domain Bacteria; phylum Pseudomonadota; class Alphaproteobacteria; order Rhizobiales; family Im1; genus Rhodoligotrophos; species Rhodoligotrophos ferricapiens. The sequence continues at coordinate 3,561,619 of NZ_CP133319.1, read as the reverse complement.
AATACCCGCAGATACTATCTCGACAACATCCAGGCGACCGTGATCGCCGGCCTCGCTGACAAGATGCAGGATCCGGAAGGGCTCGCAGAGTATGTGCGTGTCTACAATGAGGAGATGCGCAGGCTGAGTGCGTCAGCTCGCAAACAGCGCGATAAAACCGAGCGCCGGTTAGGCGAGGTTACGCGCCAACTCGAACGGATCGTTGACGCGATCGCCGAAGGGGCTGTCAAAGTCTCTACCATCGCCGCGCGACTTAACGATCTTGAGACCGAGAAGGAACGTCTCCAGGCGGACTTGGCGGCATCGGACGATGACGACCGGGTTGTGTCGCTCCATCCTGGTCTGGTTCAGCAATACCAGCGCGACATTCAAGCTGTGGCTGCAGGGCTCACGGCAGCATTCAATGATGGTGATACCCGCGCCGTTGAAGCATTCCGGCGACTTGTGGAGTCAGTGACTATCAATCCGGCGAAGGCGGGCGAACCCGTCCACATCCTGGTCAAAGGACGCTTAAGCCAACTGCTCGGTCATGATGTGTTCCCCACAGCGCGAGTTTGCGGGGAGGCAGGTGGTAGCGGAGGAGGGACTTGAACCCCCGACACGCGGATTATGATTCCGCTGCTCTAACCAGCTGAGCTACTCCGCCTTCGTATAGACCGGTCCCAAGGGGCCGATCAGTGTCACTGCGCGCGGTGGATATAAGAGGGTCGTGTCTTACAAGTCAAGACAAGCTGACGCGTGAGATGTGGGCAAAGAGAGGTGGTTCGTTCTGCCGTTCCCTCGCCTGCTCTCCTGTTCAGGCCGGCACGTCACGGACCTGGACCCTGCCGGTGGCGGTCACGCTGTTCATGCCGGGCTTGGGCATCACCATGCCTGCGCCCGGCTCGGTCTTGGTGAAGCGCAGCATCGTGAACAGGCCAAGCGGCTGCAGCGGCCGCTCAGCCACCAGCCGCAGATCGTCACAAACCAAAATCGCATCCAGGGGAAATTCCGGCCGCCAACCCAGCGCCTCGGCGAAGCGGGCCATTCCGCGCTCCAAATGGCCGCGCAACCCGTGATCCTGGCTGAAGTGGTTGACAATGATCACCTCGCCACCCGGCTTGCAGACCCGCGAGAGCTCGCGCATCACCTTCTCCGGATCGGGCACTACCGTCATCACATACATGGCGACGACGATGTCGAAGGCCCCATCCTCGAAATCAAGCTCGGCTGCATCCATCTCGCGGAGCGCCTCAACATTGTCGAGGCCTTTCTCCTCAACCCGGCTGCGGGCTCGGGCGAGCATTTCCGGAGAGAGATCGACACCGGTGATCTTCAGATCGCGCTTATAGCGGGGCAGTGAAATCCCCGTGCCGACGCCCACCTCAAGCACTCTGCCGCTTCGTCGGTTGATCGCATCAACGGTCCGGGCGCGGCCATAATCCGCTATCAAACCGAAGGTCATATCGTAGACCGGTGCCCAGCGCGCATAAGCACGGCGGACCGCGTCCTCCTTCATGTCGACCAACTTGTTCGCGACCAAAGGCTGCTCCTTCCTTTCACCGCTCCGAACCCGAATAACGGCGTCCTTCACGCAGGCTCGCTTTGCCGAGATCGACCCGACTCGGCGCTCTTGTCTACAATTTCCTTACGGGCTGCTTCGATCCATCCGCCACCCAAAACACGGGTGGTCGAAGTGCCCGGCTGGTAAAAGACACAAGCCTGACCGGGTGATACCCCAAATTCGTCCTGCACCAAACCAACCTCTATTTGCCCATCGCGCGCCTGCAACCATGCCGGCACCGGGGGCCGTGTCGAGCGAATCCGGACGAGAAGTGGACGCTCCGCAGCACAGGCCGCCATCAGTGATTCGTCTCCGAGCCAGTTCACATCCCGTAGAATCAACCGGTTACGGGCCAGCATCTCCCGGGGGCCGACCACGACTTTGTGCGCCGACCGATCGAGAGTTACGACATAGAGCGGCTCTCCGCTAGAGATGTTCAATCCTCGACGCTGTCCAATCGTATAATTTACGATGCCCTGATGGCGTCCGAGCACACGTCCGTCAACATGCACAATGTCGCCAGGCTGCAGCGCATCGGGCCTCAGACGCTCGATCACCGACACGTAACTGCCATTGGGAACGAAGCAAATATCCTGGCTGTCGGGCTTGTCAGCGACGGAAAGACCGAAATATTCCGCCAATGCTCTGACCTCAGGCTTGCGCAAGCCGCCCAAGGGGAAACGTAAGAAATCAAGCTGTGCCTGGGTGGTCGTGAACAGGAAATAGCTCTGATCGCGATCGCCATCAGCCGCCATATACATATCGCGATGGCCGGAGCCGTCGGCGCGGGCAGCACTCGCAATATAGTGGCCGGTGGCCAGGGCCTCGGCGCCGAGGTCGCGGGCAAAGCCCAACAGGTCCGTAAACTTTACCTGCTGGTTGCAGCGGATGCAGGGAACCGGCGTCTCCCCAGCCATGTAGCTGTCGGCGAACTCATCCATGACGCTGGCCCGGAAGCGTGCTTCATAATCCAGAACGTAATGCGGAATGCCCAACCGCTCGGCGACTGAACGGGCGTCGTGAATATCGCGACCGGCACAGCAGCTGCGTGCCTTTTCCACCGCGGCGCCATGATCATATAGCTGGAGGGTGATGCCGATCACCTCAAAGCCGAGATGCTTCGCCAGGGCCGCGACCACCGAGCTGTCCACTCCGCCGGACATGGCGACCACGATCCGTGCGCCAGCCACAGCAGTTTGGACATCCAGGCCCGCTGCCGCGACGGCACAAGCACGTTCGATCAGTGACGCATCCGCCATTCTACGGTCCGGTTAACTAGGGTGAACGCAAATAGCCGGAATATGGCGGTCCGAAGCCGGCGCCGCAACCTCCATCCGATCGAGAATCCGACAGGCCTCACCGTGCCTCATTGGCCGTATGGTTTCCGAGATCTTAACAGAAATCGCGAAAATGACGGCAAGATATTCGGCAGACGTTCAGGATTGAGACAGATTCCGAAATGTGTTTGCGAATTGTTTGCCGATCTTTAGCGGTTTCTTAAACGGAGGGATTTACCGTTCCTGTACAGAGGGATGGCGACCGCTAGTCCAGTTAGCCCTCTCTTGGTTGTGTGAGTACAGGTATCGGGTAGATGGTAAGTCCTATGCGTTCGCGGGTCAGCTATGTGATCGGACCCGATGGCAGCCCCCTTACAGTCGCGGATCTGCCGCCGCCGAACACGCGGCGGTGGGTCATACGGCGCAAGGCGGAGGTCGTGGCTGCAGTGCGTGGGGGACTGCTCAGCATCGAGGACGCCTGCAATCGCTATCGCCTCACCGTTGAAGAGTTCCTGAGCTGGCAGCGCTCCATCGACCGGCACGGTCTTCCAGGCCTACGCGCGACGCGCATTCAACAATATCGAGGCTGACAAGAGGTCAGGGCTCAAGCGCAGTCACGTGGCCGCTCACCTACAGTCCATAGACAATGACCCTTGCCTTTGGCTAACCCTATTGTGTGAACAGGGAGCGCAAGGGAATGGGCAAGGGCAGCCACGAATATATCGATGATCCCCGCAATGCCGAGATCCTGATCTCAGTCAATGGCGCTCTGGTGCCCCGACATCAGGCCGTGGTCTCGGTGTTCGATTCCGGCTTCATTCTTGGGGATGGCGTCTGGGAAGGCCTGCGGCTTCATGCAGGTGCGATCCCGTTCCTCACGGCCCATCTCGAGCGGCTCTATGAGGGCGCCCGCGCCATTGACCTCGATATCGGTCTCACCCCGAAAGAACTCACGGATCGGATATTCGAGTGTGTTGATGCGAATGGCATGGAGGATGGAGTTCACATCCGCCTCATGGTGACCCGGGGCATCAAGGCAACGCCGTATCAAGACCCCCGCGTGACAATCGGGCCAGCCACGATCGTCATCATTCCCGAATACAAGACCCCGAAGCCGGAGGTGCTGGAGCGGGGGATGCGCCTGTTCACGGTGCATGTTCATCGTGGCGCTCCCGACGTGCAGGATCAGAAGCTGAATTCGCATTCGAAGCTGAATTGCATCACCGCCTGCATTCAAGCAACGAAAGCGGGAGCGGACGAGGCTCTGATGCTTGATCCGCACGGCTTCGTCGCGACCTGCAATTCGACCCATTTCTTTATCGTCAGGCGCGGCGAGGTCTGGACCTCGACGGGGGATTATTGCATTCCCGGGATCACGCGCGGCAACATCATTCGCCTCTGCCAGGAGAACGGGATACCCGTCTTCGAACGCCGGTTCAGCCTGACCGATGTCTATGGTTCCGAAGAGGCGTTCGTGACCGGTACCTTTGCCGGGGTGGTTCCCGTGCGAGAGATCGATGGACGACGGCTCGGCCATCCGCTCGCACCACCCACGGAATGGAGGGGGCCGGGCCCGATGGTTCAGAAGCTTCAGTCGCTCTACAAGGCGCTCTGTGCGCGGGAAGCGGTCCGGCCATGAACGCGCTGCGCGAGAATGACGGGGATCCCGTGCGCATCGCCATGTGGTCCGGCCCGCGGAACATTTCCACCGCCATGATGAGGGCGTTCGAGAACCGGCCGGACTGCGTGGTCGTGGATGAGCCCTTCTACGCGGCCTTCCTTCGCCTTTCCGGCCGAAACCATCCCATGCGCGAGGAGATCATCGCGGATGGAGAGGTCGATTGGCGGAAGGTGGTGGACAGCCTGTTTGCGCCCCTGCCGGGGTCGCGGGTGTTCTATCAGAAGCAGATGACTCACCACATGCTTCCCGGCCAGGATCGGTCGTGGATCCCCCGGCTCACCAATGTCTTCCTGATCCGTTCGCCCGAGCGGGTCGCGGCGAGCTATGCCAAGAAGCGCGACACGATCTCGCTTGAGGATCTTGGCTTCCAGGAGCAGGTGGAGATCTTCGATCAAGTGGCCGATGCTCTCGGAAAGGCGCCGCCGGTCGTCGATGCCGACGACATTCTCGCAACACCGCGCCGAATGCTGCAATTGCTCTGTGAAGCCTGCCAGATCCCGTTTGACGAGGCGATGCTGGCATGGCCCGCTGGCCGGAGGGCATCCGATGGGATCTGGGCGCGGCATTGGTATGGGGCGGTCGAGGCTTCGACCGGGTTTGAACCGCCACCGGCGGGTCAGCCCATTCTCAGTGACGCGCTAAAGCGGATCGTCGATCAGGCGCGTCCGTTTTACGATCGTATGGCAATTTATCGAATGAAGCCCGAGTAGCGACAAGGCGCGGGGGCTTTGGTGGGAAGCCGACGCCGCGCTATCGCCGCGCCTCTACCCTTCTGCCATCCTCACGGGAGGCATGCTGGCGACGCATGTCGCCGTCCTTCTCGAGGAGGATTTCGAGCTTACGCAACTCTGCGAGCTCATGATCGAGATTTGCCTTCGCCTCCTCCAGCTGGCCACGGAGATCTTCAATCGATTTATTGAGATTCTCGCGTCGGGCGATCGCCGCCCGCGCCGCTGTGGGATAATTGAAATGCGTGGGATCGCTGACGCCGGTCCGCTCTTCCTCGGCCTTGATCTGCTGAGCCAGATCAAGCTGCTTTCTTTCGAATTCAGCGATCATCATTTCGAGGTCTGCCGCCTGCATCCGCTTCTCCTCCACCCGAAACCTCTGCAGTCGTACAATCCCATCACGTGAACGCATTTCACACCCCGTTACAAATCCATCGGCCTCGCCGGGGCGCCTCTCGGCGCCGTCGATGCCGATGGTGAAAACTTCTTGAAGCTCCTCACCCAAACGCTTCATCTCCCCACGAGAATCGCGTATGGAGGAGAGTCTCGGTCGGTCTCGATCTTGATCAGTAGCACTTAAAGCTCGGTAAACTGCACGGTTGGCGAGATGATCGGATCAACAGAGGCAATGCGGCTTAATCCAAGTCATGCAAGACACACCCCGCAAGGCCGGAGTTTGTGATGCCTTCTGCAAATTATTTTCGACCCACCCACTCTTTCCCGTGCTCATTAGATTTTGTTAACCACTTACCCCGTAATTTAACCATCGGCGTTAACCGGTAGGTTAGAAACGCTTCGTAATGCTGAATTCCGAAGCGTCGACCCGTCTCGGGCAAGGTTGAGAGGGGAATCGAATGAGAGTCCTTCTGATCGAGGACGATACAGCGACCGCGCAGAGCATCGAGCTCATGTTGAAGTCGGAAGGCTTCAATGTGTACACGACCGATCTGGGCGAAGAAGGTGTCGACCTCGGCAAATTGTACGATTACGACATTATTCTGCTGGACCTTAACCTGCCGGACATGAGCGGCTATGAAGTGCTCAAGTCACTGCGGGTGAGCCGGGTGAATACTCCGATCCTTATTCTGTCAGGTCTCGCGGGCATTGAAGACAAGGTGCGCGGGCTTGGGGTCGGAGCGGATGACTATATGACCAAGCCGTTCCACAAGGACGAGCTGGTCGCGCGCATCCATGCGGTTGTCCGGCGGTCGAAAGGCCACGCGCAATCCGTCATTCAGACCGGCGACTTGCGTGTCAACCTCGACACAAAGACTGTTGAGGTGAATTCCCAGCGCGTGCACCTGACCGGCAAAGAGTACCAGATGCTCGAGCTGCTCAGCCTGCGCAAAGGCACCACGCTGACCAAGGAAATGTTCCTGAACCATCTCTATGGCGGCATGGACGAGCCTGAGCTGAAAATCATCGATGTGTTTGTCTGCAAACTGCGGAAGAAGCTTGCCGCAGCCACCGGCGGACGCCACCACATCGAAACGGTCTGGGGTCGTGGTTATGTGCTGCGCGATCCCGTTGACGACAACAACAGCAACAACAACCACGACGTGCGCGCTTCAGCCTAATCTTGGGCTGAGGCCGACATCCTTCTGATTCCGCGAACCACGGGAGGCGGTTACCGCCTTCCCGTAGTGCTAAACCTCGCGGGCCGTGTCTTCGTGCTCAGGGTCGGCTTGTGATGCTTCGCCGCCCGCACGATGCGCGACCACAGTTAGAGCGGAATTCTCCAGCTTAAGGTCGATCGCATAGCCGAGTTCTCTGGCGACGCGCGCCGCGTAATAGACCTGCACCAGGCGCGGATCGATATCGGCTTCCGCAACTTCTCCCTGCAGCAGCGAAGCTGGCTTCTCCGGAAGCTTGGCACCCTCGCCTGTCGCCGTGGCCGAAAACTGGTCATCCGCCATCCTTATGGTCACCTCGCCACCGCGGGGTATGCCGGATACGGCGATAAGCAGCAGGTTCAAGAGCAGCTTCACCTCTGATTTGGGACGGGTCTCCTTTGGTGTGTCCCAGAGAAGCTTGACCTTTTCATCGCCGATAAAGCCGCGCGCGACCTGTTCGGCCTCAGTCAAATCGAGGTAGGCACCGGCCGAGCCCGATGCACCGAAGGCCATGCGGCAGAACTGGAGCTTGGCGCTCGCGGTCTTCGCAGAGCGGCGGATAAGGTCGAGCGCGATCTCCTTCATGGCCTCGTCATCCTCGTCGTCGAGAACCTCGAGGCCATTGGTGATCGCACCGACGGGAGAGATGATGTCGTGACAGACGCGGCTGCACAGTAGAGATGCCAAATCGAGATCGCTCAGCAATGGCATTTCAGACATCGATGTCCCTCCAGGCAACAGAATCACTCAGGTTATTACAATTGTCCTGATACACGGCGTGTCCGGGGCTGCCAACCCAAGCGCGTCGATCTTTCTTGACCGGCATCGGACTCATCTGGAATTGAGGAGTGCTGCCAACTAGGAAAGAGTGCTCATGTCAGGCCAGTTCCCCGCTCCGCTTGCAGGCTCTCGGCTGTTCTGCAGCTTCGCCCCGCTCGCCTTTGCAGCGGGCCGCGCGATCATGGAGATCTACCGATGCGGCCCCACCGTCGCGCTTAAGGCCGATCATTCACCGGTCACGGAGGCGGACCAGGTCGCGGAGCGGATCATCCTCGCCGGCCTCAAAGAAAGCCTGCCGGACCTTCCCGTTGTGGCCGAGGAGGCCATGGCAGCCGGTCAGTGCCCGGCGATCGGCGAGCGATTCATTCTGGTTGATCCGCTCGATGGCACCAAGGAGTTCATCAGCCAGAATGGAGAATTCACCGTCAATATCGCGCTGATCGAGGCGGGGCACCCACGGGCTGGAGTCGTCTATGCCCCCGCGGTCAACCAGCTCTATTTCGGAGAGATTGGGCTCGGGGCATGGCAAGCCGAGATCGAGGTTGAAGATCCGTTCGAGAGGGCCGCGTTCCGTCCCATTCACACGCGGCCATGCCCGGATGACGGGTTCACTGTTGTCGCCAGCCGAAGCCACCGCGATGCCGCAACGGATGAGTATCTGAGGGGGCAACCGGTCAGAGAACTGGTTTCAGCGGGATCATCTCTGAAATTCTGCCTGATCGCCGCGGGTCTTGCGGATCTGTATCCCCGCTTCGGGCGCACCATGGAATGGGATGTGGCGGCGGGGCATGCGGTGCTTGCGGCGGCTGGCGGCTCGGTCAGCGGCATCGATGGTGGCGATTTCACCTATGGGAAAGAGCATCGTGGCTTCGACAATCCCGGTTTTATCGCTCGCGGCTGGAAAATCTGAAAACAGCCTTTCCAATGCGTTAACGGTTTGGAAGTTCCCAGCGACTACACTGGTGCAATGAAGCGCTGCCGATGGGGCTCGGTGGTCGACAATATGTCTCAACGCTGCCCGATTTTTCGAGAAGGTGGCGGACGAGAACAGGCCGGCAGTGGTGGTGGGGTGCTGCAGGGTCCAGGTGCTGCGAGCGCGGGTGGCGGCGAAGTTGGCAAGTCTCTCTCGCCTTCCAGCGCAAGCCCGAGTGGGAAAGACCATGATGAAGTCGTTTCTGAAGAGCGTTCGATCCAATTCCGTGGCGATTGTGAGCGGGGTGGTTCTGGGATTGGTGGCTGCCGCATTGACACCCGCCCCTGCCCTTTCCCAGTCAGCGACACAGAATCCAAACAATCAGCACTATAGCGCCCAAGAGATCGTCCAGGCGGGTCACCAGTTCTTCGGAACCACGACGGCCGGCTTTGCCGAGGTGATCGAGAGGGTCTTCGCGGATTCCGGGCAGCCGACCGGCTATATCGTCGGCCAGGAAGCCGCGGGAGCCTTCTTTGGCGGCCTTCGCTACGGGGAAGGCACCATGTATCTGAAGAATGGGGGAAGCTACCGGGTCTATTGGCAGGGCCCATCCATCGGCTTCGATTTCGGCGGCAATGGCTCTCGCGTCATGACGCTGGTCTATAACATCACCTCCCCCAACCAGATCTACACCCGCTTCATCGGCGTGGAAGGCTCCGCGTATATCATCGGCGGATTTGGGGTAAACTATCAACAAAACCAGTATATTAGGCTCGCACCCATCCGCACAGGCGTGGGGGCGCGGCTCGGCGCGAATGTCGGCTATCTCAAGTATACGCCGGAGCCCACATGGAACCCCTTCTAGGACGATGCACGTAATCTTTACGAAGCAGCATTCTCAATGCTGCCTAGACGCGATAAGCTTGCCTTGATGTAAGTTGGGGTTTATTTGCTGGCGGCGAGTTCGCGACGAGACCCGACATTATTGGTCGAGCCAACTCCGTCAGCAGACGGAGCGCTTGTCAGCCAGGAAAGAGAGCGCAAGTCGGATGGTCTATCTCGAGACGATCATGTTGATCGCTCTGGGGTTTGTCCTGGCAAGCCTCATCGCACTGTTTCTGTTGCGCATCGTGTGGCATCACGGTGAGCGCGTCGGACGACGTCGTGTGCAGCGCCAATTCCCAACGACCAGCGAGGAGCTCCGCGCGGACCGGGCAAGACTGCGTGCGGAGAATGCGATGCTGGCGCGGCGTCATGAGCTGCGCATCCAGGATTACAAGCTGCAGCTGCAGGAGCGAAATCGCGACATCGTTCAGGTGCGCGCGGAACTGGAGGAGCTCGGCCAGGAGCTTCGACAGCGGGATGACCAGATCGCAAAACTGCGCGCTAGCCGTACGCCGCTCGAAGAGGAGCTGGCCGAGCGCACCTCAGCCCTGCAGTCCCTGCAGCGGAGCGCGCGGGATTATCTCGACCAGATTCAGAAGCTGTCGCGAGAGCTGGAAGAGGCGCATGAGGCCCTCCGGGAAAGAGACAAGCAGATCGAAGCGCTACAGCTGCAGTCGGAGACTATGGCAAGCGCTCGTCCCGCCGAAACGCTGCACGTTCCCGACACAAAGCTCTGGATGCCGAGCAGCAAGGCGCGGCCAAATGGCATAGCCAATGGGCTTGCTTCCCTCGATATTGCCCCACGGAGTGAAGAGGGCACAGGCGTTCAGGAGCCTGAAGAGAAGCAAGAGAGCGAGCTGGCTGAAGAGAGCATCGAGCTCGAAGAGTCCCGTCCAGCGCCGACGCGCAGCACCGAGGCCGGCATGAATGACGACGAGGGTGCTGAAGAGGCCGATGAGACCGCGGATCGCACCATCCAGGCGCAGGCCATGGGATCCGCCGAAGTGAACGGATCTTTGCCAGCCAAGACGGAAGGATCCGAAGCGATCACGAGCCGCAAGCCCGCAGGCAACAATATCAGCAGGCTCAAATCGGCCAAGAAGAAGCGTCGCGCAAATCGCAACCCTGACAGGTCCACGCAGGACGCCGACCTGCCGAAGGCGGTTCAGTAGCCATCGCGATATGCGTCAAGCAACCATTATTGCTCGCGCCGCGTTTGTTCCGGTCGCAGGTGGGAGATGGTTGTGGTGCGGGCATCGAAAACGCATGGTTCGGGCGGTCCGGCGGTTCATGGCGCCCTAGAGCTGCCTGCGGTCACAGTCGACAGCTATAATATCGAGATCAAGGACGCGGAAGGCTTCCTTGGCGATCAGGTCAGCGGACGCGCCTTCCGCGCTATGCTGGACGATGCGAGAAAGGCCATCGCCGCCCACGGGACTGATCCGCTCGGGGAAGAACCGAGCAGCGAGATCAGCAAAAAGACGCTGGACAAGATCATTGCTGAGGGCGACCCCAAGGCTGCCAGCATCGTCATCGGGACGATCTCGGAATTCGGCGAGAAGCTCGCGAATGTGGTGCGGCGGTTTCGCCGGCAGAAGGACTGGCGGGAGGTCCAAGCCATCGTCGTTGGTGGCGGCCTGAGGCAGAGCCGGACGGGCGAGTTGATCATCGGACGAGCAGCCACACTCCTGCAGGGCGAAGGCGTGCCCGTAGACGTCATGCCCATCGCCCATCATCCGGACAAGGCCGGTCTGATCGGCGCAATTCACCTGGTTCCGCGATGGATGTTCGAAGGCTTCGATGCCATCCTCGCCGTTGATGTGGGCGGCTCCAACATCCGCTGCGGCATTGTCTTACTGAACGGGAAGAAGGCGCCCGACCTGTCTCAGGCCAAGGTGGACCAGCTCAAGCTCTGGCGGCATGCAAATGATGGCCCCAGCCGCGATGAGGCGGTGAAGCGCATGACGGACATGCTGAAGTCACTGATCAAAGCGGCGGAACGAGACAAATACAAGCTCGCGCCAGTGATCGGCATTGGCTGTCCCGGTGTGATCACCGAAAACGGGATGATCGAGAAAGGTGGGCAGAATCTACCGGGAAATTGGGAGAGCAACCGCTTCAACCTGCCCGAAGCGGTTCAGACAGAGATCCCCAAAATCGCTGAGCATGAAACCTATGTGGTCATGCATAACGACGCGGTCATTCAGGGGTTGAGCCAATTGCCCTTTCTCCGGCATGTAGAGAAGTGGGGCGTTTTGACGATGGGGACCGGCCTCGGCAACGCCGTGTTCACGACCAAGGATTTGGAGGAACCTGCCGGCCAGTCGAGCTAACGGGGGTGACAGAATGCCATCCCGCACTCAGTCGCTTCCTTGAGCGTGACCTTCCGCCGGGCGTCGGACAAAGTGAGGGGCCGGATGAGCAATTGCTTCCGACCCCTTGGGAGAAGATCACACGATTGCACGCTGATTAGGCTTAGGCGCGCAAGCCGTAGCGGCGTTCTATCTCGCGCTCCACACTGTCGGTGAAGACATCACCGTTCAGGTGCAGCATGCGGGCGATTTCCTTATCAGCCTGGCGCTGACGGCTCTCCAAGAATGCGGTGTAAAGCCGGCGCAGAAAGCCCGGGAGGCTTGAGCCTTCCCTAGCGCCCGCTACGGGCAAGGCAGAGGAAGCTACTGATTTCATCGGTCCCATCCTATCGGTCTGGCGCGAAGCCGATCCTTTGAATTTGTTGCCTCCTATATAGCTTTATTGCTGCATCGCAACATCAACTTATCGGTCATTGGTGCTATGCACAATATGCATGGGCTTTTAAATCCTCCCTTAAAAGCAAGCGATTAGGACCGGACATCGCCGATATTTAGAGCATCTGCATAATTCTGCGGCAGATAGCATCTGGCAGCGCAGCATTGATCTCTTTCTCCAACCTGCCAAAGCGCTGCGCCAGCCCCGGTCCATGGAACAGAGGATGGGCATCAAAAGGCAACGTGAGTTGCCAGGCAGGCTGCTCGTGGATAAGTGGATGGACCTGCAGATCTGCCTTCCGCGCGAGATCTGGTCCATATGGGTATGGCCGGGAAATGCCCCGCTGCAATGAGGGTTGCTGTGGCTTGGATTTATCTGACCGTTGCCGGTCTCTTCGAGATTGTTTGGGCCTATGCCATGAAGCTCTCGGAAGGCTTCACCAAGCCAGTTCCCACCACCGTGACGCTGGTCGCCATGCTCATCAGCTTCGGCCTGCTGGCCGTGGCGATGCGTTCGCTGCCCCTCGGCACGGCCTATGCCATTTGGACCGGCATCGGCGCGCTCGGTGCGTTCGTGGTGGGAATTTTCGTCCTCGGCGAGGGAGCAACCCCGCTTCGGCTTATCAGCGCAGGGCTGATCCTTGCGGGGATCATCGGCTTGAAATTCAGCGCTGATGGCTGAAAGGCTTATTGACGGCACGTGCCAGCGAGAGCCGAGGGCGCGGGCATGGCCAGTTCCGGCGGGAGCAGGCGGTTCAAGTCCGGGGAAACGCAGACCCGGTTGCGGCCACCTTGCTTTGCGGCATAAAGCGCGCGATCTGCCTCGATATAAAGCTCATCCAGCGAACGATGCTGGCGGATCGCCGCCCCGATCGAGACGGTGAGCCGAACGGCACGGCCCTCAACCACCAACGGAATTGAACTCAGCCGGTGGCAGAGCCGCGACAAACGCCGGACCAGAAGCTCTGGTGGAATGTCTTCTGTCAGCAACGCGAACTCCTCACCGCCCATGCGGCAGAGGCGACCCCAGTCGTTAAGCTCCGAGGCCATGATCTGTGCCACGGTACGCAGGACCTGATCGCCTGCGCGGTGGCCATAGCTGTCATTGACCGATTTGAAGTGATCGATGTCGACGATGACGAGCGACATGCCCGGATTCTCAGGTGCAAGCTCCTCATCGAACAAGCAGCGGCGATTGAGCAGACCGGTGAGAGGGTCGGTGCGGCTCAGCTCATCCACATGGCGCTTGGCCTCCCAAAGCTCGAGCTGGGCTTTGCCGATTGCCCAGAGAATGGGCACGGCGACGACTGTCGCCGTAAACACAGTGATGGCCCAAGAGGTTAGAGTCGCTGACCAGGTGGTAAAGAGGATCAGCCGGAAGCCGATGTCGATCGACAGGGCGACGGAGATTGCAACCACCGTCGTTGCAGCGACATAGCGGTGCAGATCGGATCGAGTCTTCACGGAAGGCTGCGCGATCCATTTGCAGCCGCTCACAAAACGCTCAAGAAGGCGGGGCAAGTCCATTGGCCGGTCCTCAAGTCGAAGCTACCCTCGTGAACTGCCCCTACGCCGTCAGCCGGCGGCTTCCATTTCCTTCATGTCCTGGAAGCGATCGCCGATACGCGGATGCATGCGGCCGCCGTCGGAGGCGCCGATCGCAATCAGGATCTCGTCGGCTGCGGGCGCATCCGGGATCGAGAAGGTCGCGGTAATGAAGTGGGACCGGGTGCCCGTGACGGTCTTGTGGGTCATTGGCAGCGAAACGAGCATGCCGGCAGGACCGCGGGTGTTGGTGAAGCTCAGATAGGTGGTGCCGCCAACAGCATTGCGGAACAGATTGCCGAAACGCAGCGTATGGATCAGCGCCGAGCCGTGCTCAACCTCACCATTGCTGCCGACGATGGCCGCCTTTCCATAAGCCTCAATCTGCTCCGGAGCGATGATCCTGGTCAGGCGACTGACCAGCTCCTCGCCGAGCACAGGGGCCATGGCCAGGATTTCCGGCCTGAGGTCCTCAACGAAGCCACGTCCGCGCCAGGGATTGGTCAGCACGGCGGCCGCCACTGCCATGGTGATCGGCCGGTCGCCAGCCTTTCCACCCTCAATGAACGTCTCTTCCGTGTAACAGGCAATCTTGCGGATTTCTGGTTTCATCATTAGGTCTCGCGCGAGAGTAAAAATAATGGGAGAAGGCTACAGGTGAAATCCGCTGTACTCTTCCTATGATGCGGAGGAACGTTGGCCCCGCCGCTTCCCCAGAACGTGTGAGTGAAGTGAGATCAGCAGCAGCTACAAGTGCCGTGATCGATCGATCGCAGTTTCGATCATTGCGGGACGTTGCGAGCCTTATCAATTCGAGTGGCGATCTCGATACGATTTTCCGCCATTTGGTCTATGCAGCGTGCCATCACGCCCATTGGTCCATGGGCGGAGTGATGAGCGTGGACCAGCGCAGCGGGTTTGTCCATGTGATCGCCCGGCATGATCCCAACCTGCTGGAAAATGCGCTCGAGGATCGCTGGACGCTGACCACAAGCCCGGCGCTGATCGCCTTGACGCGCAACGCACCGGTGATCATCCCGGATGCGCAGAGCTCCGAAGAATTCCCAGGCTATCGGCAAGAGGCGCGAGAGCGGGGCTATCGCACGGTGCTGGTCATTCCCATGGACTGCAAGGACCAGCAGGGACGCGCCATGGTGCTTTCCCTGCAATCAATGCAAGTGGTGGATGTTACGGAGAACGAGCTCGCCTTTCTCGAGACCATTGTGCATCTCGGGGCCATCGCCATCGACAAGGCCAAGCGGCTGCAGGCAGAACAGGCTTTCGCCGAGCGCCTGCAGAGCACGCTGAGCGCCCATTCCTCGCTGATGCAGCGGGTGCTGTCGGACGGCTCAGTGACCTCAGCCACATCGGTGATCGGCAAGCTGCTGCTGAACCCGATCGTCGTGGTGGATCTGACGGCGAATCTGGTTGTGGCGGAACGGCCGCCGCGCGCGGACCTGTGCGATGATGCGGCTTGGCAGGCGGCGATGCACGGCAATGTGGGCCGGCAGTTCACCGAAGCCGCACGCAATATCGTGAGCACCCGACCGGGCGAGATCTCGGATCTCACGGTCACGCTCGGAAACAAGCCCGTGAGGCTTTCGGCCATGATCGAGCCTCTGATCGTAGATGGCAACATGGTGGGGGCTCTCTTCGTGTTCCCGCGCATGGAGGATTTCAGCGATCTCGATCATCTGCTGCTCGATAGTGCGAAATTCGCACTCAGCGTGCAGATGATGCGCAGCCATATCCGGTTCAGCAGCGAGTCCCAGGGGCTGAGCGACCTGTTCGCGGAAATCTTCGAATCGCGCTGGCGCAATGCGGACGACATCACCGCGCGGGCACGGCGCTTGGGCATCGATCTCACGGAGCCCGCACGGCTGATCGCCGTCGAAGCCGCCGCGGACAAGGATGGCAGCGGTCTTGCCTCACTCGAGCTGCACCGCTCGATCGCCCGAATTGCCAAACAACAGGATCCCGGGGCCAGCGTTGCGGCGCTCGATCATGTGATCGTGTGCCGGGTGCCGGGGGACGACAGCAAATCCGAAGAGCGCTGCCGGGCGCTCATGCGAAAGATCATCGAGGAGGCGCGCTGGATTCTCGACGAGACGCCGGCGGTGGTCATGAGCAAGCCGTTCCGCGGCGTCGAGACCCATGCGGCGGCCTGGGAAGAGTGTATCCGGCTCATCAGGCTGGCGCGGCGCCTCAACCGGCATGGCGCGCTGACATCGAAGGATTTCGGCCCATTCCCCGTGCTGCTCTCCGCGGCCGATGCGCAGGAGATCCGCGCCTTCATCGCCAGCACGATTGGCCCGATCCTGGCGCATGATCAGAAGCACGGGACCGCGTATATCGAAACGCTCACGCAGTTCCTCAATCACGGCTGCCGGAACCAAGCTTGCGCAGATGCGATGGGGCTGCACGTCACCACCCTCCGCTACAGGCTTGCGCGGCTTCACGAGCTGTTCGGGGTCGAGATGGACACGCCAGAACGCCGGTTCACGCTCGAGCTCGCGATCCGGCTGCATGCGAGCCTTGCCGACGAGCCGAATGACTAACCGTGCAGCGCTTATGCTCTGTCACATAGGACAGGGATCGCGCTTGTTTCCTCGCGAGTGATGGAAGAAGATAGCCCAGCGACAGTCTAGCCTCCTCTTAAGCGATGGAGAGGCAATTGACGTCCGCAGCTGCACATCACACCGAAACTGTGCTCGATCCGCGCGAGCTGCGCCGAGCCTTCGGCTCCTATGTGACCGGGATTACGATCATCACCACATGGGGCGAAGATGGCCTGCCGCGCGGGATGACCGCGAATTCATTCACGTCGGTTTCGCTCGATCCGCCGCTGCTCCTCGTCTGCGTCGGCAAGAGCGCCTCGAGCTATCCGGCTTTCCGCTCCGCCTCGGTGTTCGGGGTCAATCTGCTGCATGAGGGGCAGAAGGACGTCTCGTCCCTTTTTGCGTCCAAGGTAGCAGACAAGTTTGCCGGGATCGGTCATGGCAAGGCGCATACGGGTGCGCCCATTCTCAAGGATTGCCTGACCTGGTTCGACTGCAGCGTGCATGAGCGGATCGATGCGGGCGATCACATGATCCTCATCGGCCATGTGCATGCCTTCGAGACGAAGCCGGCCATGCCGCTCGGCTTCTATAGCGGGCGCTACATGTCGGTTGATCCGACGCTTCGCCAGGGGGTTTCGCCCTCGCACACGATGCTGGTCGGGTATCTCATCGAGCATGATGGCAAGATCCTGTTGCGGGAAGACGGTGAGAACCGCTGGGCATTGCCGGTTTCGCGCCATCGTCGCGCCGGCGCCGCCCTGCAGCTCGATGATCACACGATCGTGGCGCTGCGGCCGGAAGAGACCTTCCTCTATTCCGTATTCGACGTGGCCGATCCCGAGCCTGGCTACATCATCTATCGTGCCCGTCTCGCGGATGGTTCTGCGCTCGAGAATACATTGCCGCGGGGCTATCGCTTCTTCGCGCCGGTGGAACTGCCCTGGGACGGGCTTCCGCTCAAAGAGCTTCGCGGCATGCTGCGGCGCTATCTCGCCGAGCGGCGGGACTCGCGGTTCAGCGTCTATATCGATTCGACCGATGGCGGCCGCCTCGCGATGATCGACGGAGCCTCGAAGCCATGGCGGGCACCCGATTTTTTGGCCGAGCAGCTCAATAGCGAGAACGGGGAAGCACGCTGAATATGACCCTGACAGAGCGTATGATCGAGGGAGCTCGGCTCAATCATTTCATCAACGGGAAGCGCACCGCTCCCCGCTCGGGGCAGTATCTTCAAAGCTTTGATCCCACGACGGGCCAACCCTGGTACGAGGCGGCGGACGGGGATGCGGCCGATGTGGACGCGGCCGTTCAGGCGGCACAAGCCGCGCTTGTAGACCCGGCCTGGCGGCGCATGACCCAGAGCGCCCGCGGCAAGCTGGTGCGCAGGCTCGCCGAGCTGGTGGCGCGAGACGCCGACACGCTCGCCCGCATCGAAATGCGCGACAATGGCAAGCTCCTGCGGGAGATGCAGGCGCAGCTCGGGGCCATGCCCGACACCTATCACTATTTCGCGGGAATGGCGGACAAGCTGCAAGGCGAGACCATCCCCGTCAACAAGCTCGATATGCTGAACTTCACCCTGCGGGAGCCGCTCGGTGTCATCGGCATGATCACGCCCTGGAATTCGCCGCTGATGCTGCTCACCGGCACGTTGGCGCCATGTCTCGCCATCGGCAATACGGTGGTGATCAAGCCCTCCGAGCACACATCCGCCTCGACGCTCGCCCTTGCGGAGCTGATCCAGGAAGCGGGCTTTCCAGACGGTGTGGTGAATGTGGTGACCGGCCATGGCAAGACCGCGGGAGAGGCCCTCACCCGGCATCCCGGCATTGCCAAGATCGTGTTCACCGGCAGCACAGCGACCGGACGCCGGATTGCAACCAATGCGGCTGGCAATCTGGTGCCGTGCCAGATGGAACTCGGCGGCAAGTCGCCCCATGTCGTGTTCGATGACGTCGATCTGGATCGGGCCGTGAATGGCGTGGTCGCGGGCGTGTTCGCGGCCGGCGGGCAAACCTGCATCGCGGGGTCACGCTGTTTCGTCGAGGCTCGTGTCTATAGGGATTTCATCGAACGGCTGGCGGATCGCGCCAAACGGGTGCGGATCGGCCACCCTGCGGATGAGGCCACCGAGCTTGGTCCACTGGCTTTGGCGGCCCAGCTCGAGAAGGTCGAAACCTATGTGAGCTATGGCGTCGCGGACGGCGCCAAGATCGCCGCGGGTGGCCGGCGGCCCCAGGATGAGGCGCTCGTCCGCGGGTGGTATTTCGAGCCAACCGTTCTGGTCGATGCGAAGAACGAGATGCGCTTCATGCGGGACGAGATCTTCGGTCCCGTGGTCGGCGTGATGCCGTTCCGCGACGAGGACGAGCTCATCCGGCTTGCCAATGACACTCATTATGGACTTGCGGCGGGGATCTGGACCCAGAACATCGACAGGGCAATGCGGTTTGCCCGCAATGTCGATGCCGGCACGGTGTGGATCAACACCTATCGCTCCGCCGCGTATATGTCGCCCTCCGGCGGCTTCAAGGAAAGCGGCTATGGCAAGCGTGGCGGCTTCGAGGTCATGCGGGAGTTCTCACGGCTCAAGAACGTGGTGATCGACCATTCCGGTGCCACTCAGGATCCTTTCGTCATTCGCCTGCGCTAAGGCCCCGATCTTCTCAAGGAAAGAGATGAATCCATGAAGTTCTCGCTCTCACTCCACATGGAACGGTTCAGCCCCTCCGAGGACCTGACCCAGATCAAGAACGAGGTTTTGACCCTGGTGCGCATGGCGGACGAAGGGGGCTTCGTCACCGTGTGGACGCCGGAACATCACACGATCGAATTCACCATTGCGCCAGGGCCGTTCTCGATCCTCACCTGGTGGGGGGCTCATACGGAGCGGGTGCGGCTCGGCACAGCGACGATCGTCGCGCCCTATTGGGATCCGATCCGGCTGGCGGGTGAAGCCGCTCTCTGCGATCACCTGATCGATGGCCGGCTCGAGCTTGGCATTGCGCGCGGCGCTTACCAGTATGAGTTCGACCGCATGGCTGGAGGGATCCCGCAGCAGCTGGGCGGCGCCTATCTGCGTGAGCTGGTGCCGGCTGTGCTGAAGCTGTGGCAGGGCGACTATGCCCATGACGGTGAGTATTGGAAATTCCCCACGGCAACCTCGGTGCCCAAGCCGTTGCAGCAGCCGCATCCGCCGATCTGGGTGGCGGCGCGCGATCCGCAGACCTATGACTGGGCCTTCAAGGTGGGCGCGAATATCATGGCGACCCCCCTCTCCTCCCCCATGGCGGAAGTCGCCAATCTCGGGAACAAGTTCCGCAAAGCCTGCGCCGACAATCCGCAAGTGCCGCGGCCCAAGTTCATGATGCTGCGCCGGGCCTGCGTTTACGAGCGGTCGGAGGATTGGGAAACTCCGGTGAAGATGTCGATCGATTATGGTCGCGCGTTCGAGAACCTGTTCCAGAATATCGGCACGGTCGAGAATGGCTTTCCGGAGCGAGTGTCCTACGACAACGTGAACAATCGCCAGAATTACGATCCGCACGCGGTCCGTGAGGCCATGCTGTTCGGCACGCCCGATGAGGTGATCGAGAAGCTGTATGCCTATGAGGCGGCCGGCGTCGATGAGGTCTGCCTCGGCATCTCCTTCAACAATCCCTTCGCCATGCAGAAGAAGACGCTGGAGCTGTTCATCCGCGAGGTTCTGCCCGTATTCGCGGAAAGGGAGACGGAGCGCGAGCGGGAAGCCGCGAAGGCGCGTGCCAAACAAACTGCTCTCGCAGACTGAAGTCCAGACTAAGGCGCTGGTGTGCGGCGAAGCGCGGGTGGGGGACCCCGCGCTTCTCTGCTATTGGTCGTTGGGTCAAGAGCCGACCATTGCCAGCAGCCACACCTGCCGTGCCGCCATGTTGAAGCCAAGGGAGATGTTATGGACAAGGAATTGCAGAAGAAGGGGGAAGCGGTCCGCCGCAAGGTGCTCGGCGACGCTTATGTCGACAACGCGCTGAAAAATGCCGGCGCGTTCGGAGCGCCTTTTCAGGAGGTGCTCAATGAATATTGCTGGGGACAGTGCTGGACGGACGAGTCGCTAAGCCTTCAGCAGCGCAGTATTCTCAACCTCGGTATGCTCGCCGCGCTGGGCCGGATGCATGAGTTCGGTGTTCATTTCCGCGGCGCAATCCGCAATGGGCTCACTGATGAGGAGCTGCGCGCAATCCTGATCCAGATCGCCGTTTATTGTGGTGTTCCGGCCGGCGTGGAATGCTTCCGCATCGCCAAGACCGTGCGGGCCGAGATGGAGGCTGAAAAGGCGGGATGAGGTTCAGCCGGCAATGATCTCGCTGGCCGACATCACCCAACCGTAGTTGCGGGCGAAGCCCTCCAGAGCCGCCCGCTTACCCTCGGGATTGCTGGACGATACCGCGTCAGAGACCAACACCGTGGGCAAACCGAAGTGAACCGCATGCCGGGCCGTGTCCTCGACGCACATCTCCGCAACCGTACCGGTGACGACCACGCTTCCCACGGCGCGTGCGGTGAGCTCCCGGTCGAGATCTGTGTTGTGAAACGCGCTGAAATAGATCTTGTCGATCACCAATTCGCCGGGTTGAGGCCGCAGCTCGTCAATAATATCAGCGCCGTCTCTGGCCCCGTCGACATCGGCATAGGCGCGCTCGAAGCCAGGCACACAGGCATTGACCGGCGGCTCCAGCGCCGCAATCCAGGGCAGCTTACGCTTCAGGGGCAGATACAGCGGATGCGCCACATAGCGCGTATAGATCACCGGGCGGCTCCGGTCGCGGAAATGTGTAATCAGCTGCCCAATGATCGGAATGGTCTCACGGGCTTCCGGCACTTCGAAAGGTGCGCCGCGCCTGACGAAGTCATTCTGCATATCAATGACGAGAAGAGCCGGGTCTTTCAGCGGATTCAAGGAATTCTCTTTCCGGATAGGATCACATCACCATGTATGCTACACCACACCTAGGTTACTCATGCTATCCTTCGTAGGAGTGCGCATCGGTTCGTCTCCTAGGCAACGCCGGAAGACGGTTTAGCAAAATCCTTCACCAATACGCAGCAATTGATCCCTGTATGGGACTGATCCCAATCTTGAAAAACCAGAGGCGAGCGTGACAGACCGGATCACGATCGAACATCTTTATAAGATCTTCGGCGACCAGCCGAAACAGGCGCTCGACATGCTTCTTGCAGGCGAAGGCAAGGAGAGCGTCCTGGCCAAGACCGAACAGGTGGTCGGTCTGAATGACGTCTCGCTGTCGGTTCCCGCTGGCGCGATCTATATGGTGATGGGTCTCTCCGGTTCGGGCAAGTCCACGCTGGCCCGATGCATCAACCGGCTGATCGAGCCCACTAGCGGCCGCATCCTGATCGATGGTGAAGACATCGTCGGTGCCAGCGAGGACAGGCTGCGGGAGCTGCGCCGCACCCGAATTTCGATGGTTTTCCAGCATTTCGCGCTGCTGCCCAACAAAAGCGTGATCGAAAATGTCGAATTCGGCCTGAAGCTCAGAGGCGTTGGCGCGAAGGAGCGGCGTAAAAAGGCGGAAGAGGTGCTGACGGTCGTCGGGCTTGCGTCTTGGGCCCATCACCGTCCCGACGCCCTCAGCGGCGGCATGCGCCAGCGTGTCGGCCTTGCGCGGGCGCTCGCGACAGATGCGGATGTGCTGATCATGGACGAGGCGTTCAGCGCGCTCGATCCTCTCATCCGCAGCGAAATGCAGGATGAGCTTTTGCGCCTGCAACGGGTGCTCAAGAAGACGATCCTGTTCATCACCCATGATTTCCAAGAAGCCCTGAAGCTTGGTACGCGGATCGCGATCATGGCGGATGGCGCGGTGGTGCGCGAGGGCTCGCCCCAGGACATCGTGCTCCATCCGAATAATGACTATGTGGCCGCCTTCACACGCGACGTCGACCGGGCGCGGCTGTTCGATGCCGGGTCTGTGATGGTGGAAACGCCGGCGATCGTGCTCAATGGCAGCAATACTACGGAAATCCCGGCGGTCGCTGGCGGTCCGGCCTTCGTCGTGGACGGGACAGGCCGCCCCGTGGGGGTGGTTCCCGCCGACGCGCTGCCCCAGGCCCGTCAAGGCGCGGCGCTCAACACGATCATTTCCCAGAATTACGGAACAGTCCGACGCAATACCAAGCTTGCCGAAGTGGCCAGCCTCTTCGGTGGCAATAAACCGGTGGCCGTCATCGATGATGAGGGCCGCTTCCTTGGCCATGTGGACCCGGTCCGTGTGCTTGCGCGCATCGGCCTCCCGGCGGCAACAGCGTCCCAGAGCAACAACCCGGCCGCGCAGCAATGTTGAAACCTGAAGACCTCTACATCGTCCCGTTAGATCAGTGGATCCAGATCGGCGTCCGCTGGGTGGCCCTGCATTTCCGGCCATTATTCCAGACCATCAAATGGCCGGTGGAAACGCTGCTGTCCGGCATTGATTCCGCGCTGCATGCCATTCCCTTCCCTATCCTCATCCTTGCCTTCGCGCTGCTTGCCTGGCGCGTGGCCTCGCGCGGGGTGGGCCTGTTCACGCTCGTCTCGCTGGTCGTGATCGCGTTTATCGGTCTGTGGTCGGAAGCCATGACGACCCTGTCGCTGATCGCGACGGCGATCGTGGTCTGCGTGATCATCGGCGTGCCGGTCGGCATTCTCTGCGCGCGCAGCGACAAAGCATGGAGCATCATTCGTCCGATCCTCGACGTGATGCAGACCACGCCAAGCTTCGTCTATCTGGTGCCGGTCGTCATGCTGTTCGGGGTGGGTACCGTGCCGGGCGGGGTCGCCGTGATCGTGGCGGCCATTCCGCCGCTCATCCGCTTCACCAATCTCGGCATTCGCATGGTCAATTCCGAGATGGTCGAAGCTGGCCGGGCATTCGGTGCCACCAACCGGCAGCTGCTCTGGGAGGTGCAATTGCCTTTAGCATTGCCGACCATTCTCGGCGGTTTAAACCAAACCGTGCTGATGGCCATGGTCATGTCGGTGATTGTCGCTATGATCGGCGCCGAGGGCCTGGGCCTGGTCGTGCTGCAAGGCCTCGGACGGCTTGATGTGGGCCGCGCGGCCGTTGGCGGCATCGCCATCGTCCTGCTCGCGATGATTCTTGACCGGATCACCCAGGCGCTGGCCAAGACGGAGAAGCGCAAAGGCAGTCGCAGCCTAATGGCCACGGTGTCACAGGCCATTCGCCCTCGTAGCGAGGCGGTGGACGGCATCGAGACCCATGAACCCGCGAAATCGTAGCGACCGCGCAGGTCGCACCACCGGAAACCAGATCGTCTCATGTAAAGGGGAGAGCATATGACGTTGAATGACAGACATTGGCCGAGACTTGCAGGCGCGGCAGCTCTTGCGGTCGGGCTGCTCGCAGGAGGACTGCCGAGCTTCGCTCAGGAGCTGCCCGGTGAAGGCAAGACTGTTCGCTACGTTTCGTCCGACAGTCTCGGCGCCAACTATGTCCAGGACCAGATCCTGATCGCCGGCCTCGAAAAGCTGGGCTACGACGTTCAGCTGTCCACGATGAACATGTCGGCGATCCTGCAGGCGATCTCGCAGGGCGACCTGGACATGACCGGCGACATCAACTGGCCACAGGCTCAGCCCGCCATCGAGCAAATCGCCGATCAGGTCGAGCTGCTCAATGAGGGCACGATCATTGGCGGCGGCATCAACGGCTATGTCATCGACAAGAAGACGGCCGAAGCCAATAACATCACCAATATCGAGCAGCTCAAGGATCCGAAGCTCGCTGCGCTGTTCGATACGGATGGTGACGGCAAGGCCAATCTCAACAATTGCGATCCGGCCTGGAAATGCGGTGACGTGGTCGACTTCCAGATCAAGGAGTTCGGGCTTTCGGATACCGTCGAGTCGGTTCGCGCCAAGTACGAGCCACTCGTGGCAGAGGTGTTTGCGCGGGTCGATCGCGGCGAGCCTATTCTGCTTTACACATGGAGCCCGTCCTGGATCGTCTATACGCTCAAGCCCGGCGAGGATGTGGTGTGGGTGCCGATCCCGTATGACGCCCTGCCAGAAGGCGTGAGCAAGCCCAAGACGCATGAGGTGAAGGACGTCGTCGGCTGCGCAGGCGGCCAGAATCCCTGCCGCATGGCCGTCGGCCCGTGGAATTGGCGTACGCTCGCCAATAAGGAGTTCGCTGCCGAAAATCCGGCGGTGAAGAAGTTCGTCGAGCTCGCCAAGTGGCCGCTCGAGACCTGGAGCGAGTGGGAAGGTGCACTCGGCAAAGGTGCGAAGACCAATGCCGACATGAAGAAAATCGCGGACGAGTGGATCAGCAAGAACCAGGCCGAGTTCGACGGCTGGGTTCAGCAGGCTGCTGCCGCGGCGAAGTAACGTCAGGCCGCATCACCGGCCGGAGCGGGATGCTCCATCCCGCTCTCAATCCCCATTCGAAGCAAGATCGGTTCCAAGCACAGGGCGCAAGGCATTTACGACCCAGGACCGATCATGCTCTGAGAACGAGGGCGAAGAAAGAGGCGCGAGGCATGCTCGCGCCTCTTTTTTTGGCGCATGCGTCCAAGCGCTTGGCTCGCGGAATGTTCTTCACGCGGGCCGCATCCATTTCGCTCGAAAGGGGGAGAATTCTTTACCTTCTGTCAAGGGACACACCGCAATCTAGGCTTGATTGTTTTCACAACCAGAGGTAGAATTTCCAATAGATACTGTTTCGCCAAGATAGATAGGCATTGCTCATCGCCATTGGCCGGGATTTACCAATGTGAGATTTTCGCTTAGCTGGATCTCTGGAGAAGCTTCCAAGATCAAGCGAGAAAACATGATGAAATTTATCTTCCAAAAACGAGCATGACCACAGAGTCTCTCATTTTAATTTCGGAGGAGACTATGTGCTGAACCATTCAACCAGAACAGATATTTCTGCCGCGGTGGTCGGGGTCGCTCGATCGCAGGACGGCTCCGGTGGGCCGGCGCGAGCACGCGTGCGCTATCTTTCACCCAAGTAACGGTCTCTCCCCATGATTGCCAAGACCAACAAAGCCACTAGCAAGCGCGATACGGAAGCGGACTCTGATGGGGCCACTCCATCCGACTCGATACCTGAAAAGATCAGCGAAACCCTAATCCCGCTCCACGCTGAGGAACTCTCCGTCACAAAGGAGAAGGTCGAAACTGGCCGGGTCCATGTTGGCACAGTTACGCGCACCCATCAGGAAGTCGTCGAAGAAGACCTCTCGCGCGACCGCGTCGAGATTGAGCGTATTCCAGTGAACCAGACGATCGATGCAATGCCAGAGGTTCGCCAGGACGGCAATGTCACCATCGTCCCGGTTGTGGAGGAGATCCTGGTTCTTCAGCGGCGTCTTGTCTTGCGGGAGGAGATTCATATTCGCCGCATACATAGCACAGAAAAATACCGAGAGGCTGTCACTTTGCGCCGACAAGAAGCCGTAATCTCGCGAACTCCGAGCACCCCCACACCGGATGAATAGCTCCGGCTGACAAGCTTTCATTTCAATCTATTGCGAGGAATACTTAGATGTCTTACCAAACCATGGTTGCGGTATTTGATAGTCCGAAGCAGGCAAATCGCGTGATGAAGGCGCTACAAGCTGCGGGTTTCGCGGAAGCCGATATCAGCTTGTTCGACAAAGGCAGACTGTCAAGCAACGGCAAAAACAAGCTCACTGATCCTGCTGTTTGGCAAAAACTGTTCGGTGACGGCATCTTCGAACATGAGGCGGCGGTTTACAGCCAGGCTCTCGATCAAGGCGGGGTTGTTCTGTCCTTACGCGTGATCGACAACGAGGTCGCTCATGCTGCCGGCATTCTCGACTTGCATCACCCCATCGATGTTCATGATCGGGCGAAAACGAACGGCATTGCCAAGCCCGCCCATGTGGACACGATCGCTAAAGCATTAGCGGCAACTCCGCTTCCCGCTGACCAGAAGGTCGCGGTGACGCCAAAGCTTGCCGATGCGCATGATGACGTGCTGCGCCTGGCGGAAGAACAATTAAACGTGGGCAAGGAGAAGGTCGAAACGGGAAAGACCCGCGTTCGCCGTTTCGTCACAGAGCGCCCAGTTACCGCGAACGTCACGCTGCATGAAGAGCATGCGGACGTCATCCGGAAGGCAATCACCGATCCATCCTATGTGGCCGATGTCGATTGGGCAGACAGCACGATCGAGGTGGTCGAGACGGCCGAGCATGCGCTGGTGAACAAGACGGCTCGGATTGTCGAGGAAGTCTCACTGAAGCTCACCGGTAGCGATCACGTCGAAACCGTACACGACAAAGTCCGCCGTCAGCAGGTCGAAATCGAACACATTCCTGCAGATGGCGATGTCTCATCAACCACCGCGCCGACGGCCAACTCATAACGGCTTGTGTGCCGAAGCCGAACGCCTCGGCTTTCGACCAAAGGCTCAGGAGCGGCTCTTTCACCAAGCGCCGCTCCGCCGCGACTCGGCGCCTACGACGCGTCCAAAATTCAGGCCGTGGGGAACAGAGGAAAGCTCCGTGTTGCTATCGGCACGCCGTTTCGCCATCACCCTCATCCTGCTTTGCTCCATACTGCCTAGCCCGGCCTCATCTCAGAGCGTTGACGACGCAGGCCGGCCCGACAAAGTGCTTGTCGTAGGCACCAAGGAAGCGCCGCCCTTCGCCATGAAGACTGCCAGCGGCGAATGGGAAGGCATCAGCATCGACTTGTGGCGCCGCATCGCCGAGCAACTCGGGTGGCGCTATGACTTTCAAGAGAAAACCCTCGCGGATCTTCTAAAGGGTACCGCTGATGGATCACTGGATGCGGCTGTCGGTGCCCTCACCATTACGGCCGACCGAGAGAAACACCTCGACTTCTCCCAGCCCTTCTACGAGACCGGCCTCAGCATCGCTGTTCCAAAGGGGCATTTCAGCTGGACGCATATCATCCAGGGCATTGTCTCGGGCAATCTCATCATGGGAGTGCTGGGACTGATTGGCGCCATGGTCATGGTCGGCACAGTCCTATGGCTGATCGAGCGCCGCAAGAACCAACATTTCGGTGAAGGCGCGACCGGCTTCATCTCCAGCCTGCTGTGGTCGGCCATGACGGCCATAGGACATTCGCATCATAAGGCCCCGACGACGATCGCCGGAGAGCTACTAGCGATGTTGTGGATACTCACCTCGGTGATCGTCGTCTCGACCTTCACAGCTCTGATTGCCTCCGCTCTGACCACGTCTCAACTGCGTGGCACTATACACGGCATCGGGGACCTCCATTCGGTGCGGGTGGGCACGGTCGCCAGTTCCGAGGCCGCAGATTTTCTGCATGGCCAGCGCATTGAGTTCGAGACATTCGCCACTCTCGAGGAGGGGCTTCGCGCAGTCAATGAGCGGCAGGTGGACGCGTTCGTCTATGATCGCCCCCTCCTTGCCTGGCAGATCAACCGGAGCTTCCGGACAACGCTCGACCTTCTGGACCCGGTCTTCGACAAACAGAACTACGGCATCGCGCTGCCCACCGGCAGTGCGCTGCGCGAACCGCTTGACCAGGCAATCTTGGCTGAAACGCGAAGCGACTGGTGGAAAAGGATGACCCACGAGTATATCGGGGAGAGCCCCGATCACCGGATTCCATCGGCCAGTGAAGGCTTGCTTGGCCACGGTCATCATTAAATCGAGATGGCGCGTTTGAGCCGTCCCAAACGCGCCCGACTGGTTATTGATGTCGAGCGGCGGTGCTCAGTTATCTGAGAGGGTAGCCGCCAAGGCGCGCCCTATCTCCGCAAAGGCCGCATTGCGTTCATCCATGGATCGTTTGGTCTCGGTGACATAGATGGCCGCAATGACAGGCTTTCGCGCGGGAGGCCAGATAACAGCCACGATCCCGCGCGAGCCATGCGCGCCCGCGCCGGTCCTGTCTGCGATCTTCCAGCTCTCAGGCAGTCCGGCGCGAAGGAGCGGTCCACCGACCTTGTTCGCGATGAGCCAACCCGTAAGCTGCTCACGCGATGTCGTGGAAAGCGCATCCTCGAGGACCAGCTTTCGGAGGCTCGTCACGATGGCGTTCGGGGTGGTCGTATCACGGGGATCTCCCGGAGTTGCCTCGTTGAGCTCAGGCTCCTTGCGATCCAGTCTCGTGACCTTGTCCTCGATCGAACGCATGAATTTGGTCAATCCGGCGGGACCGCCGAGGCTATCGAGCACCAGATTGGCGGCTGTGTTGTCGCTCATGGACGTGGCGGCGTCGCAGAGCTCGAACAAGGTCATGCCCTTACCATCGGCATGGTTCTCCGTAATCGGAGAATAGGTGACGAGCTCGTTCTTATGGAAATGCACGGATCTGTTCAGGTCCTCTTTGCCTGCGTCCACGCGCGCCAGAACGGCGGCGCAGGCAAAGGCCTTGAATGTGCTCGCCATTGGAAAGCGCTCGTCGGCGCGATGGCGCCATTCTCTTCCCGTCTCGGTGTCGACAATCGCCGCGCCCAACCGTCCACCAAGGCGCGCTTCAATCTCGGCGAGCTTGGCTGCCAAGGCGTCGTCCTTCTCCGCTGCGCCTGCCATAGGTCCACAGAGCAAGAGGAACCCGGCCGCGAGAAGCGAACTTGCCAGCCTCGTAAACTCGCGCCTGCCCCGAGCGATGTCGGTTTTCACAGAATAGCGCATCAGCTGCAAGTTCCTGCGCGTTTGCGTTTTCTTCAGGCAATCCGGGATCCACTTCTCAATGGCTCGAAACCGCTCGAGTGTGCTCACATCCAACTCCAAAATTTTGATACAAAGGCAGCGACCATCTTGGGGCGAGCGGTTCTCCCTGACCTCAGGGACTTTTTTTGGGCAAGCGCAGCGGGCCGCCCATTGTCCCACAGAAAGAGGCTGTGTGCTGAAGGGGCGGCGTTTCACATGTCGCATCGTTTCGCACCAGGCCCGTCTTCAGCTCTCCTCAATTCCTGGCTGGCTTTATGGAAGAGCACAAACTCAGCCTCGGATGATCAATAACCGGGTGCGAAGCAGGGATGGCATGGAATGGTGCAGGCACGAGGTGAGCCGCCCAGACATTTGATGAGTGGTGGGGATTTGGCTCGTTGCCCACCTCTGTGGAGCGGAGAATGGGCAGAAGCACGCCATGCGTAGGCTCCTGATCAGGCTGGCGGCCACACCCGGTATCTGGCTCCTCGTTGCACTGGTGCTGTGGGTGGTTCTGATGTCGCCGCTCATCGTCATGTGGGTCTGGCCATAAATTCGGCAATATCGAGCAGCTGGCCCGAGAAACACCCGGCACCGCATCGCCTGCGAAAGTCGGCATGGTTCATGCATGTCACAGAAGGACCAATGGAGGTGACATGCTGTACGAGTTTCTCGCGTTCTGCTGTGGCATCGCGCTTTATCTGCTGGCGGAATGGGCCATCAAACAGGCACGCAAACGGCAGTGAGCTGGGCGCTAGACAAGCAGTGCGGACCATCGGAATTTTTTCCGGCATCGGAACCAAGATTGCGACGGATGATTGAACAGAGGCGGTGGGATCTGCACCGGTCCCGCTCGCCAGCCGCCGCCGGGGCTGATCGGCGATAGCCTTACCGGCCAGGAAATGGCGCCGTGACGAACGATCCCATAAGCATTCTGAGTGATCTCTACACCAGCGAAATCAATTGGAGGATAGCGACCTCCTGGGAGACTGGCTTTCGGGCTACGCTGGGAGACGGCTCGGATGGGATCTTCGCCCAGAGTGATTTCAGGACGATGGAAGAGGCGGTTGATTTTCTCGCCAAGCATGCGATCAGGTTTTTCCCCAATAGCACATTCGCCAATAAGCATAGCGCGCGTTACTACTCCCAAGAGCAAGAGCTCATTGTGGAGGAAGAGGCAGCCGGTGTGACGGCGAGCCCGCTCATTCAGCTGGAGCCGGCCGGCGACAAAGGCCAGCGGGCAGGCTAGCGTTTTCGAACAGAGCCATTCCGTACCCTCCCCAAGCCCTGCCCTCCTGGGGACTAGGCGGCACGATCCGCTACACCTGAGAACATCTCAGCCGTCATAGACGATCACCACCCCAAACCCGGCGTGCCCATTCCGGAACGTGCGATCAGCCTAGGCGTTGCGCTCTAAACCACCGCAGAACGGTGGTGCTCTTTCAATGCAGATTAGAGGAATCCTCCCATGGCAG
This sequence comes from Rhodoligotrophos sp. CJ14, assembly GCF_038811545.1. Classification (GTDB taxonomy): domain Bacteria; phylum Pseudomonadota; class Alphaproteobacteria; order Rhizobiales; family Im1; genus Rhodoligotrophos; species Rhodoligotrophos ferricapiens. Next base: position 3,531,187 of record NZ_CP133319.1, on the reverse strand, counting down.
ATTATGATCGGCGTAGGGATGAGCAAGAGCGGTATAGATACCGCAACGAGGACCGTGATCGCTGGCAGAACGAAGGCGGCTTCGGTGAATATGGCCGCGAAGCTCGTTCTCCCGATTATGGCGGGACCCACATGGGCGAGTATGGCCGCGAACGGCATTGGCGCGGCTATGAAGAAGGTGGCTATAGGCCTGAGGGTCTTAGTCGCAGCTATGGCTCGAGCGGGGACTACCGTGGCGCTTCGGGATACGGCCGCAGCAGCGAAGGCTCCCGCGGCCGGTTCGGCGGGGAATATGGCGAAGGCGGTTTCGGTGAAAGCAGCGGATATGGCCGTGGCTATGGCTCGAGCGGTTACGGCTCAAGCGGCTATGGTCGGGGCTATGGCGGGGCGTATGGCGGATATGGCCATGGGGGATATGGCCGTGGGGAGCATTCCGGCTCGGGCGAGTACGGCCGCGGCAAGGAACGGGGCTTCTGGGACCGGGCGTCCGACGAAGTCTCCTCATGGTTCGGTGATGAACAGGCCGAACGACGCCGTCACATGGATGAGATGCAAGGAGCCCATCGCGGACGCGGTCCCAAGGGCTATGCGCGATCGGATGACCGGATCCGCGAAGACGTTTGCGACCGCCTATCCGATGACCCGTGGGTAGATGCGTCGGAAATCGACGTGACCGTCTCGAACCGGGAGGTGACGCTTTCCGGCACGGTGGACAGTCGCGAGGCAAAACGGCGCGCAGAAGATTGTGTGGAGCGGGTCTCCGGCGTGACGAACGTCAATAATAACCTGCGGGTCCAAAGCCAGAGCATGGTGTCCGGTACGCAAAGCACGGGCATGGGAAAAGCAACGACGGCTGGCCAGACAGCGGACACCGATACCGGCACGAACTTCCGCCGGAGTGGATAATTCCTCCCTATTGGCGGCACCTTGACTTGCTCAAGGTGCCGTCTTCTGCCGTTCCCCAACCGTACAAGCATTGCGGGTGAAGCGGAGGTAGACTTAGAAGGGGATGGATATCCGGCATTCGACCCCGCTGGCCTCGAAGCGCCGCTCGAGCTGGCCGCGGAGCTGCTGCTCGACAATCCGGCGTAACAGCCGCGAGCCAAAGTTCTCGATTGCGGCTGCTTTAACCTCCGGGCCGTCGCGTTCGACCCAGCTCAGCGAGAGCCATCCATTCTCCACCCACCAATATACCATGAGGCGGCCCTCGGATTTCGACAGGGCACCATGTTTCAAGGCGTTGGTCGCCAATTCGTTCAGAACAAGGCCGAGGGCTACCGCGCGAGGACCATCAATGTGAAGCGCGGCGCCGTCAACCTGGATCCGGTTGGTGATTTCCGGCCCATAGGGCTCAAGCTCCGTCGAGACGAGCTCTCGAATATCCACCGTTGCCCGATGGGCGAGCTCGTGATCGAGCAGCTGATGGGCGCGGGCGAGAGCCATCAGGCGAACAGATAGGGCGTGCGCATGTTCGGGCGGTAGGCTGAGCTGCGCCAAGGCCTGAACCGCAGCATAGGCGTTCTTCACGCGGTGCCTCAGCTCGTCGCGCGCAAGTTCAGCGTCCGTCAGCGCCCGGGAGAGCGCATCCACAAGCCTGATATGCTCGATCGCGCTGGCGGTGGCGTGTGCCAGAGTTTGCAGCGTGCTGATCTCTTGGGAGGAGGCCTGGTAAGACCTTAGCCAATATACCTCAATGGCGCCGACCGGGTCCGACGCGTGGACCGGAACGATGACGGTTCCAGCAATCGGCGTCCGACGATATGCCTTCAGCAAAGGTCGGTCGTCGCGGCCGAGGTCGGGTACGACCAAGTTCTGCTTGTGGAGTATCGTCCAGCCGGCGGCGCACTCGGTCAGGGCGATGCATCGACCCTTCCAAAAAGGGCGGACTGCATCCTCCTCTACATAGATGCAGTCATTGCTTTGCCTGAGTATCAGCGCGGCTCCATCCGCCTTAAGCAAGCTCCGAGCGGTGTTTGGAACGAGTTGTGCAACATCTTCAAGATTGGTTGCGCTGGAGAGCGCCTCGATCGCCCTTATAAGCTCGTTTATATCCTGGCGAGGCTGCTCAGATTTGCTATTTTGTCTTTGGATTCCGCTCTCGATCATGCCTAAGAGATTGTAAATTTCTTCCCAACTAGGCAAAAAACGCGAGAGAAAAGGGGATGGTTCCGATTTGTGAGGTGAACGAGCGGAAGGAAGCAGAACCACTGAGGGGAGAAAAATGCGGCCGAGCTATCAGCTTTTGCTAAACTTTGGCGCTCCCAAGGGGACTCGAACCCCTGTTTTCGCCGTGAGAGGGCGACGTCCTAGACCGCTAGACGATGGGAGCAGGCACCGGCTCTCTAGAGGCCGCGCTGCGCGAGGATCCTATAGCCCGGTCCGATAGGGAATGGCAAGTGGAAAGCCCGTCCAAAGCCGCTATTCCCCAACCAAGGACGCCTCCCCCGCCCGCAGCCGCAGGCGAGCAAGCACTTTGCCGCTTTCAAGATCGATCACGATTACCTGCCCCAAGCCGCCTGCGGAGGGGTTATCGGGAGTGGTGACGAGCGCTACCCGATTGCCGGCCATTTCGATCTGCCGTATCACCGAGCCCCGAGGCACAGCCACATCGATGAGCGGCTGAATGGCGGCGGAGGGTGCGGCATCACTTTCCTGCCCTGGCGCGCTCGCGGCCGGCGCGGGCTGCGGCAAGATCGACGTCACAGCCTGGGCGGATTGCTCCTTCTTACCCCCACCCGCACCTCGATAAATCATGGCGATGATGATGGTCGCGAGCGCCGCCACGATGAGCAAGCCAAGGCCGATGCAAATCGCCTTCAAGATCCTTATCTTGCGGATATCCGCTTCGGGCAGGGAATCAGTCGAGATTGGTGATGGTGATGGACGCTGAGAAGACGCGGGAGACGACGGCCGAGCTGACATGATCGATGACATCCAGGAGATCCGTGAGCTCACAGTCGCCGTGTCCGAACGGGGGGAACGGCTAGACAAACTGCTTGCCCGACATTTCGACGATATCAGCCGGTCACGCTGCAAGGCCCTCATCGAAGACGGGAGGGTCACCGCCGATGGCTGCAAGATAGGCGAGGCGCGCTATCCGGTCAAACCCGGCGAGAAGATCGTGGTCGTGCTCCCTCCGCCGCAATCGGCTGAGCCGGAACCCGAGACCATACCGCTGAAGGTCGTCTATGAAGATGATCAGGTGATTGTGATCGACAAGCCGGCTGGGCTCGTGGTGCATCCGGCCGCGGGAAATTGGACGGGAACCTTGGTCAATGCCCTGATCGCTCATTGCGGGGACAGTCTCTCAGGCATAGGGGGCGTCCGGCGGCCTGGAATCGTGCACAGGCTCGACAAGGACACAAGCGGGCTCCTGGTGGTGGCGAAGACCGATCGCGCCCATCTTTCGCTTTCCGAGCAATTTGCCGCGCATGGCCGTGATGGACGGCTGGAACGCTCTTATCTCGCGCTGGTGTGGGGAACGCCTGACCGGCGTCGGGGAACGATCACCACGCAGCTCGGGCGCATGACCAGCAATCGTCAGAAAATCGGCGTGATGCGCCAGGGCGGGCGGGATGCCATCACCCATTACGAGGTCCTGGCCTCGACACCGGAAGGCCTCGTCAGTTGTGTGCGCTGCCGGCTCGAGACCGGGAGGACTCATCAAATTCGCGTGCATATGGCGCATATAGGTCATCCCATTCTGGGAGACGACACATATGGTCGCGGGTTTGCAACGCGCGCCGCAAAGCTGCCGCAGACAGCGCGTATGTCACTGACGGCTTTGAAGCGACAGGCGCTCCACGCCGAACGGCTTGGCTTTAATCATCCGGTCACCGGAGAGCATATGACTTTTGAAAGCTTCTTGCCCGATGATATCAGCCGATTGGTCGATTCTCTGAATTTTCAAGACCGGAACTGATCCAATCGGCGTCGGTTTGCGTATTAACAGTCGTAAGCCAACAGTGAAATGCCTTGGGAAGGCCACACCGGCCACCTAGGATTTCGCGCGATGGACAGAGAGCAGAGGACAAACGGCCTTGACGGCCGCCCCTCGGAAAGGGGGACTGAATGAGCAAGATTATGGTTCCGACCATCACAGGCGACGGCGGACTGGCGCGGTATCTTCAAGAGATCCGCAAGTTCCCGATGCTGCAACCCGAGCAGGAGTTCATGCTCGCCAAGCGCTGGCGCGAGAACGGCGACAGCGAGGCAGCTCACAAGCTCGTGACCAGCCATTTGCGCCTCGTGGCGAAAATCGCCATGGGCTATCGCGGCTACGGCCTGCCGGTATCCGAAATCGTGTCGGAAGGCAATGTCGGCCTTATGCAAGCTGTGAAGCGTTTCGATCCCGACAAGGGCTTTCGACTCGCGACATATGCTATGTGGTGGATTCGTGCCTCGATACAAGAGTTCATCCTGCGTTCGTGGAGCCTTGTGAAAATGGGCACCACGGCCAGCCAGAAGAAGCTGTTCTTCAACCTGCGCAAGGTGAAGGGCCAAATTCAGGCGCTGGAAGAGGGTGATCTCAACCCGGATCAGGTCAGCGAGATCGCAACCCGCCTCGGCGTGCCTGAGGAGGACGTGATTTCGATGAACCGGCGCCTTTCGGGCGATGCGTCACTGAACGCACCCCTGCGGGCGGAATCCGAAGGCGAATGGCAGGATTGGCTGGTCGATGAAGAGGCCAACCAGGAAACCAAGCTCGCCGATATGGAAGAGATGAGTGTCCGACATGGCCTGCTGACCCGCGCCATGGAGAAGCTGAACGACCGCGAGCGGCGGATCCTCGAGGCGCGCCGCCTTGCGGATGAGCCGCTGACGCTGGAAGACCTCTCACGGGAATTCGGCGTCTCGCGGGAACGGATCCGGCAGATCGAGGTGCGTGCCTTCGAGAAGGTGCAGAAGGCCGTGCGCAATGAGGCGCAGGCTGCCCTTGCCGCGCCGGCCAATGCGGGCGCGCTGGCCTAAACGGCAAAACCGCGCCACGGCCTCAGGGCATACGGCAATTGAGCGCAGATTCCTCTGGAATCTGCGCTTTTTTTGTTTCCGCATCCGGGCGGGGCTGACGACACCGGCTCATCCGCAGGACCAGTAATGGTCAACCAGAACCCAGTCGCCTTCATCAACCGCAGGAGGAATTTTGTTGAAATTGTCGACCAAAATGGGAGGCTTGCTTTCTGTCGTATAGACTATTTTGACCGCCGAAGCCTGCTTCTGGCTGGAGTCGTCTTCGGTGCAGCGTGGATATTTCTGGCTGATCTCATCATGGATCTGACGAAATGACTGAGCACTGCTCAACTGGTATAGCTTGAGCTTTTGCATGTCGCTCACCCGTTCAAGCCTAGGCTTCGCACTGAGCGTGATCTTCATGCCAGGCCCTTTGACGAAGAGCGCGACAGTGCCGGTGGTGACGCCAGCATACTCGTCGGCCCGCAAGGCGGGCGTGAATGTAAGCTTTTCCTTCTTGTAGGACACGGCCCCCCTCTCAGTTGCGTTTCATGAGCAAAGGTGGAACTGTCGGATGTAAGCTCAACAGGCCCAATAGCTGTCCACGAGGTACCAGGGATTCTGATCTATCTCGGAGGGGAGCTCGGCCGTCTGACCGATGCGAAACGGCTTAACCGCTTTGGCCGTAAACGCAATCGTGACATGGTGTTCGGCGAAGGAAGCCTTTCCGCAGTCACAGCGCGGAAACTGTTCCCGGGTTGCCGCGATGGCCCTATCCAGGGGTCGTTCTTCACTGAGGGGCGAGATTGTCACCTCCGGAAAGGGCGGGAATTCGCGTTTCACAGTTCGCGGTCCGGGCTGAATCACCCATTCTTCCGACCTGACCAGCACAGCTACCGTTCCATAATCGAACTTGCAATCAGGCGCGCATTCCAGCCGCTGGATGTTCTTCGCCAAGGGCGAGACAGGCGCGGCGCTACAATCCACTTTGGTCATTATGATCTCTCTTTCAAATACGGGCCGCGCTCACCCGGTACATCCACCTAACGCTTCGGCTTCAGCAAGACCAATATTGATCAACCGAGAACCAGGAGGCATCTTCAAGATATTCCGGCATTTTTCCCATGGAAGAAAACGAGTAAGAGGATGCCTGTGCGGGGGTGTAAGCGATCTCTATTCGCAACTTCTCACCAGGCTGGGCATCTTCGTCACTACACGTTCGATGCTTGGCATAGATCTTCAAGACCACCTCCCGCAAGGACACATCTTCTCCAAGCGGGATCACGCGCAGTTCATTCACCTTTTCCGCGCGGCGATGGTTGCCCTCGGCTCGACGGGTGAACAAAACGGAACCGATACTGACATCACAGCCTGACTGGATCAGCGCAACCTTTTCGCCGGGCTGCGGCCTCGCCGGTACGCAGTTTAAAGCTTTTGCGCCCAAGCCCTCGCGCGCAAACGATCCGAGAGATCCCTGCCCTGTCTCGTTGCTCCCCATAGAAGCTCCCTATGTCCTGTAAACTCTCGCCGCGGTCCGCGACCGGGCTGGTAGGGGTCGGCATTCGCAGATGAGCGATCAATGCGAAAGGTAGTGTTCCGCAATCAACCAGGGAACGTCAGGTGTTTCAGGCATAACGTAAAGTTGGTGCGTTTCGACGGGCTGCTTGATCTGAGTGTCCGAACAGATGATCCACACTTCGATGGTCTCTTGATCGGTCGGCTTGCAACCCGCGCATATCGGAAAGCGGCTATGGACCACCTCGAAGACGTCCAACAATGATTTGGCGCCACCCGGCGAGCCAAGCGGAATTGCCAGCAAATGAAATTCGGACTGCGGAACACCATCAACCGATGTCGTCTCCCTGAATATCACGCCAGCGCTCTTGGAGGATCTGTTGGCTGCCTCGATATCCTGCTCAGCCGGCGCGACGGCAGCAGGCCAGGATGGACCATCTCCTTGGAGACCAGACTGGTCACTGGGGAGGTTTAAAGTCATCTCGAATGTCCTCGACCGTCATTCTGCTGGCGCGTGCCGATCAGCTGTATTGGGCGGCAACTTGGTCAAGCGTCACGGACGACCAATACTGCTCGGCGACACGCCAGGGTAGCCCCGAGAACTGGTCCGGCACCTGCTCGACGTATTTTTCTAAGGATGCTGGCGCCTGCACAGGAGCATAGCGGATCTGGATCCAGGTCCGCTGCTCGTCCTCAGTCCTGCTGTCAGGAAAATGCTTATGCATCCGATCTATGACTTGCTGAAGGGTGTCCAGCATGTCGTTTTCGCCCAGCTGAAAACTGGCGAAGCGGAAGCGATTCGGTTCCGATTTCAGGATCAGTGCGACGGCGCCCGATTGCGCGTCGCACTGGGCCGGCATTTGAGAACCGATCGAGGAATAGACGCCGGATTCGCGGCAAGACAGGTCTGCCTCCCCCTTCCCAAAAGTCCCAGCACCCTGGACAGAGCCGGAATTCAGCGCAGCATTCGTCATCGAAACACACCTTTCGCCAAGTTGTCCTAGGCGCCGGACCATATCGCCCGGTGCGGCCGCTATATGGCGGTTTCGGGGCGATTTTCCGCGGCGAGTGGTCCGCGCTCCCAGCCTGAAGCAAGAGCTTGACGTTTTACCCAAACAATTCGTTAGTCTGCATGCGGGATGCCACTTGAACTCCGCCGAAAACGGCGCGATATCAGCGCATCCGGGCGGGATTGGCGCTGTTATGGCGAGAGCGCTGACTCCGCAGTACTCGGCCGCATTTCGATGCGAGAATGGCTCGCATCGGCGGCCATGGAGCCGCGGTTGATGGGCACGGCCATAACGTTGAGGGCTTCATCTCGCCGCATGCCGGCCGTGTCGCTGCGTCCTGCCGAGGCCGCTGATGTTCCTGCACTGGTCGCCCTCGAGGAAACGGTGTTCGAAACCGACCGGATCAGTGCACGGAGCTTTCGCGAGTTTCTGCGGTCGGATTCTGCCGTGGTCAAGGTTGCGATGCTCGATGACGAGGTGGCCGGATACGCAATCGTCCTGTTCCGGCGCAATACGTCCGTTGCGCGGGTTTACTCGATTGCCACCGCCCCCTTTGCCCGTGGCCAAAGGATCGGAGAACAGCTGATGCTGGCGCTCGAGGGCTGTGCGACCGAGCGCGACGCCATGTTCATGCGGCTGGAGGTCCGTCCCGACAATCATGCCGCTCTCGCGCTGTACAAGCGGCTGGGCTATCGCGAGTTCGGGCGCTTTCTCGACTATTACGCCGATCATTCCGACGCATTGAGGCTGGAGAAATCGCTGCTGTCGCACGCGCCGACCATCGCCCGGCAGGTCCCCTATTATCCGCAAAGCACCGAGTTTACCTGCGGGCCCGCCGCGATGATGATGGCGCTTGCCGGCATCGGGGTACCGGTCGAGTTCAGCAAGCGGTTCGAGATCAGCCTTTGGCGCCAATCCACAACGATCTTCATGACCTCGGGGCCGGGCGGATGCGAACCTGTGGGCATGGCGGTGACGTTTGCGCGCATGGGGTACAAGACGTCGGTCTATGTCAGCCGAACCGGTCCGCTGTTCCTCGACAGCGTGCGCACACCCTGGAAGCAGGATGTGATGAAGACCGTCCAGGAAGACTTCCTGGAGCAAGCCCGGAGTCTTGGCGTGAAAATCAGACGACAGCCCCTTTCGTTGAAGGGCCTGCGTCAGGCGCTCAAACGGGGCGCCACTGCAATCGTATTGGTCAGCGCCTATCGCATGTATCATGAGCGCTCGCCACATTGGATCCTGGCCTATGATTGCGATGACCATTTCGTATTTGCCCATGATCCGTGGGTTGACCCTGACAATTATGAGGTCGCGGTCTCGAAGGCGGCTGTCGCCATCCCGATCGAAGAGTTTGAACGGATGAGTGTTTATGGAAAGTCACGCCTTCGGGCGGCGGTGATTGTGGAGCCTATCGAACCCAGATGAGCTGGCTTATTCTCGTCGATCAGAACCGCAACTTCGCCAATGCCGACACGCCGCACAAGGTGATGACCTCAAGGGATTACCTGTCGCGGCCGCATCTCTTTGGCGACATGAAGCCGAAGATCATAAATCTGGCGCGCAATTACTCATACCAGGCATCGGGCTATTACTGCTCGCTGCTGGCGGAGGCGCGCGGCCACCGCGTCATCCCGTCGGTGGAAACCATGGTGGAGCTCTCGAAAAAGGCGCTCTACAAGCATGCGCTGCCAGAACTCGAGGACATGCTCAATCGCTGCCTTGAAAAGACGAATGGCCATACTCGAGCTGTCGAGCCTGACATTCTCGTCTGCTTCGGGCTCACGGGCGATCAGGGCCTGAGCCAGTTCGGCCGGTTGCTGTTCGACTGGTTTCGCGCGCCGATCCTGCGGGTGCAACTGGAGCCTAATGGCAACGGCCCCAGACGTATCAAGAAAATCGCGCTGGAGCCGGCCAACACGCTGAAAGGCGACGAGACCCAGTTCCTGAGACAGGCGCTGGATGCCTATACGCGTCGTGCCTGGCGCGATGCCAAGGCGCGGGTGCCGGCAAAATATACTTTGGCGGTGCTTTATGATCCGCAGGAAAGGCTCGCGCCCTCCAAGGAAAGCTCGCTCAAATATTTGGCAAAAGTCGCCGAGAAGCATGGGGTTGAGGTTGCGCCGATCACGAAGAGCGATCTCGACAGGCTCGCCGAGTTCGACGGGCTGTTCATCCGCGAGACGACGTCGATCGACAACCACACCTATCGCTTTGCCCGGCGCGCACAGCAGGAAGGCATGCCGGTCATCGATGATCCGCAATCGATGATCCGCTGCACCAACAAGGTCTATCTGGCGGAGCTCCTGACCGCCAATAAGCTGCCGACGCCGAAAACGGTGATCGTCCAAAATATTCGGCAGGCAGAGGAATTGCCGGAGCAGCTCGGCTGGCCAGTCGTGCTGAAGATCCCGGATGGATCATTCAGCCGGGGCGTCTTCAAGACAGAGACGCCAGAGGCGCTGCGGGAGAAGATCAAGAGCCTGCTCGAGGAATCGGACCTGCTTATTGCCCAGGAATATGTGCCCACCGCATTCGACTGGCGCATCGGGGTGCTGGATGGCGAGCCGCTGTTTGCCTGTCAATATATGATGGCGGCGCATCATTGGCAGATCGTCAAGCACGAGCCCGGCAAAGCGCCGGATGAAGGCACATTCAAGGCCTTTCCGATCGCGGAGGTGCCCAAGCCAGTCATGGACACCGCGGTTGCCGCAGCGAAGCTGATCGGTGACGGGCTTTATGGCGTCGACCTCAAACAGACCGAGGATGCGCTCTACATCATCGAGGTCAATGACAATCCAGACCTCAATCACGGGATCGAGGATCTTGCGGAGAAGGATGCCGTCTGGGAAAAACTGATCGCCTGGTATGTCAAGCGGCTCGAGGCTTAGAGCATTTTCGCTTTCTTTAAGCTCAGCTGCTGACCCTACGGCCTTCGCCGAGGGCCGGGCGGCATCACAGGCTCTATCGGCAGAGGAAGAACACCAGCCGGCTCGACCGCCTTTGGCGCTGCGGTCGGGCGCTTCTTGCTGACCTTCACAGGCGCCGGCTTTTGCGCCGAGAGTTTTATCCCATAGAGTACCCAACCGCGGTCGGCTTCGGCAACGAAGGTGAGATCGAAGCTCACCTTATGACTGCATGTGGTGAGAGTTCCAGCAACGTGGAGCCGGCCAAAGCCATCCGGCCCCGGCGTGCGTGAGAATGTAGGATCGGCGGTCGGCAAAGAGCCGAGGTCGATGCCGGCGAGCCGCCAGTCTTTGAATGTGTGGGCAAGATCCTCGGCGGAGTTCGCGTCCTGGAAATGCTGGGACGCGAGTTGGCGAAACACGGTGTAATTCCCGGTCCGGTTGGCCTGATCGAGCGCAATCATCGTGCTGCGAAGCAGGCCCACCAATTCGGTCTTCTCGGGCACTGCCGGAGACGGGTGATCGACAGGCCCCACAGTCACGCTGACTTCCTGAGCGGCCAGGCAGGATAGGCCCATGGCGGAGGCGAGGATAAAGGCAAGCAATGCGGCAAAGATGGAACGAAGCCGATACATGTAAAATACCTAAATACAAATCACCCTCGCCTTAAAGTTGCATTGCGGTGAAAAAATGTCCGCCAATGCGCGTAGTGAGGCGGAATGAGGCACCTTACCGGGTATCATGGAGCGCCCCATGCTGACAGAGGCACAGCTTCTCGCGACCGCCCCTACATAGCCCAGGACAGACCGACCCTGTAGCCAACGCTGCCCTTTTTCAGACCAAGACCAAGACCGGATGAAAGAATGACGTTCGGTGCGAGCTTGACGCCAGCCGAGAGGGACAAAGCCTGCTTGTCGGCAAATCCGCCGAGATTTACGGAGACGGCCAGCTTCTCGAAATCCGGCAGGGGACTGGCCAAGGCCAGAGCCATGGCGATGCCTTCCTCGACCCTGTCCATGCGCTGGCCCAAATATCTCACATCGCTGGCGAGGTCGTCGAAGCGTCCTTCGAGTGCGTTAAGCCTCGTTTCCATCGGCTTTAAAGCTTCCGCGGCGAAGAGGCTGTTGAACTCCTGGATCGGGCGAGCCACCATCCGACCATCCGCGTCCGAGGTGATCAGGTAACGCTCCTCGCCTTGCTGCGCAGCCTTCGACTTCTCCGATGTCACACCCCGTAGCTGATGGGTGCTGCCCTGCTCGTGGCCGAGGCTCACGCTGCGGTTCTCGTCGTCGACCTCGATCACGGCCGTTTTCGTTTCGACCTCTTGGATGCGGCTTTCGTGACCATCCACGCGCTTCTGCAGTCGCTGACTGGCCGTTTTGAGATTATCACGGCCGGACTCGATTAGCCCGAATTCCTCGCCCAGACTCTGAGCCTCATTCTTGAGTTGATGATTCCGCGTGTCGAGCCGGTTAAACTCGTCGTCACGATCCCCCACCATTTTGATGGTCTCGTCATTCCGCTGCTTCAGCTTGTCGAAATCGTCGTTGCGATCCCGAACCATCTCGATGGTATTGTCATTCCGCTGGCTCAGCTCATCGAAGTCTTTATTGCGATCTCCGACCATCTTTGTGATCTGTGTGTTCCGCTCATCTAGCCGTTTCAAACTGCCAAGATCGTCCCGACCGTTGTCGGACTGCACACCTGGAGGCTGAAGCACTTGCTTAGCAGCCTGTTCCACGCGGCTGCCAGCCTGTTTCATTTGCTCGATTGCTCCATCTGCGTGCTTCTTAACCTTGGAGGTTTCTTCCCCAAGAAAAACCCTCAGCCTCTCCCGTTCATTGTCCCATTTCTCCGATATTTCCCGCTTCTTCTCATCGATGAGCTGCGAGTATTCACTCGTTCTTTGGTTAATGGTTGTTTTACCCGATTTGGCCGTCAGATCGACGCCTTCAACTGCGGTCTGGATGCGCAGAAGATACGGGTTAGTATCAAGGTCCGCGCTGCTACCGAGGTCGCGCTTCATCCGCCTCACCAAGCCGTCATAGCTCGTGGCGGAAAGCCTTCCGGAAGTATCCGTGACGACGATACCATCACCCACAAGATCTTCTTTCCACCTGGCGAGGCCAGGCATGACGTAGAAGTTATCCGCTGATCCCAACCTGACCTCGTAGTCATCCCGGGCGGCGACCCCGTTACCGATCGCTATCGAGTGTCGACCTTTAGCCCATGTGGCGTAGCCGACCGCTGTGGAGCCCTCTCCAATCGCCAGCGCCGTGTGACCGAAGGCGGTGCCATCCAGCTTCGCTTCGCTATGCGTACCGAAGGCTGTGCTTCCTTCGCCGACATACACGTTGGCGCCGATGCCGAGCGCAGCTTGGTCCGAGCGCCAAGCCTTTCCCTTCCCCGCTTCGAGAAACGGCGTATACGCCTGCCCATCTTCTCTCCTCGAACGTAAGCCGCAGGCTAGGGATGGTGTCGTCAGCTTGCCATCTTTGTCTCGCATGTTCATGAATTCGCAGGTGCTCGAGATGTAGTCGAGGTAAGTTTGAAAGGACTCATCACCTTTCTTGATGATGTCACCATCGGCGCCCTTCCATATACCAGTGTCATTGTCCCGCATCGGTCCCTCAGCAAATGCCGCTCCCGCGGAGGCCAACGCGATCATGGAGACACTTACAAAAATAGATCTCGTATGTAGAGACGCGCGCAAAGAGCAACGCCGCCGGGACAACCGCCGTGCCATGTATTAATATCCCCGAACCAATTTAAGTCTGAAATTCTGCCGCGCTCGAAACGGCTCGTGTCCGTGTCAAGAACTTTTAATGGACCTCTCGTAGTTCGACTGGATGACGAGAAGTTGGATTAAAAGCGGCAAGTTTTGGGCTGAGTACGATTTCAGTACTTGGTACGACGACTTGGACGCGCCATGAAAAAGGGCGGCGCGACACGCGCACCACCCTTTTTAGATCCCTTGCTGATTTTCAGGCCGGAGTCCTACGGCTTATCGCTATCCTGCGGGACATAGACCTCGCCGCCCAGCTCCACGAATTTCTTCGACATCTCGGCCATGCCGAAGGTCTTATCATTCAGCTTGGCCGCGTAATCACGCACATCCTGGGTGATCTTCATGGAGCAGAATTTCGGGCCGCACATGGAGCAGAAATGCGCAACCTTGTGCGCCTCCTTGGGCAGGGTCTCGTCATGGAAGGCCAAGGCCCGCTCCGGATCCAGCGACAGGTTGAACTGGTCTTCCCAGCGGAAGCTGAAACGCGCCCTGGACATGGCGTCATCCCAAGCCTGAGCTGCCGGATGCCCCTTGGCGAGATCTGCCGCATGCGCCGCGATTTTGTAGGTGATCACCCCCTCCTTCACGTCGTCGCGATTCGGCAGGCCCAGATGCTCCTTCGGAGTGACGTAGCAAAGCATGGCGGTGCCGAACCAGCCAATCATGGCCGCGCCGATCGCCGAGGTGATGTGATCATACCCCGGAGCGATGTCAGTGGTCAGCGGGCCCAAGGTATAGAACGGCGCCTCGCCGCATTCGCGGAGCTGCTTTTCCATGTTGATCTTGATCTTGTGCATGGGCACGTGACCCGGGCCCTCGATCATGACCTGACACCCCTTTTCCCAGGCGATCTTGGTGAGCTCGCCCAAGGTCTCCAGCTCAGCAAATTGAGCGGCGTCATTGGCATCGGCGATCGATCCCGGCCGCAACCCATCGCCGAGGGAGAACGAGACGTCATATTTGGCCATGAGATCACAGATTTCGTCGAAATGCTCGTAGAGGAAGCTCTCCTTGTGGTGGGCCAGGCACCACTTGGCCATGATCGAGCCGCCGCGGCTGACGATGCCAGTGACGCGATCGGCGGTGAGGTGGATGTATCCGAGCCGCACACCCGCATGGATCGTGAAGTAATCGACCCCCTGCTCGCATTGCTCGATCAGGGTGTCCTTATAGACCTCCCAGTCGAGCTTGACCGGATCGCCGTTCACCTTCTCCAGCGCCTGATAGATCGGCACCGTGCCGATGGGCACCGGGCTGTTGCGGATGATCCATTCGCGGGTGTTGTGGATGTTGCGGCCGGTGGACAAGTCCATCACCGTGTCGGCACCCCAGCGGATGGCCCAGACCATCTTCTCCACTTCCTCCTCGACAGAGGACGTCACCGCCGAGTTGCCGATATTGGCGTTGATCTTCACGAGGAAGTTGCGGCCGATGATCATCGGCTCGAGCTCGGGGTGATTGATGTTGCAGGGGATGATGGCGCGGCCGCGGGCGATCTCGTCGCGCACGAATTCCGGCGTCACATATTCAGGAATGGCGGCACCGAATGATTCTCCATCCGCAATCGTAGCGCGCGCATTGGCCAGCGCTTGCTCTCGGCCGAGATTCTCACGGGCGGCCACATAGATCATCTCCTTGGTGATGATCCCCGCGCGCGCGCATTGCAGCTGGGTCAGCGGGCGAGAGCCATCGCCCCGCAGCGGCTGATGGGCGATGGGGAAGGCCTTGGCCAGATGCTTCTGGCCGACATTGCCATTGTCTTCCGGCTTGATCACGCGGCCATTATAGGCCTCAACCCCGCCGCGCTCGAGCACCCAAGCGGTGCGGGCGCGGGGCAGGCCCTTTTCCACATGAATGGCGGCCTGTGGGTCGGTGTAGGGACCGGAGGTGTCATAGACGCGGACCGGCGGCTCCCCGGCGCTGGCATGCAAACCGATCTCTCGGAAGGGCACGCGCAGATCCGGCGCTGCGGCGGGTGAAACATAGATCTTGCTGCTCGCGGGCAAGGGCCCGGTGGTCACCTTGAGCGGCTCGAAGTCCTTCGGCTTGGCGGGCTTGTTCATGGTCAGATCTCCTCAAATCGTGAAGGAGACCCGGGAAACGGAGGCGGAGCTGGAGGGAAGTGCAACAGGTTCCAGTCCCTTCGCCGGCATGACCCGGATCAGGTTCGAAGGGTTCGCTCTTCTGAAGGCTTCCGGCCTTCCGAGCATCTCAGCGCCTCGCGGCGCACCCCTCGGAACATGTGCCCACTCTGCGGGATCTTGCGAAGATGCGCAAGCCCAGTACAACAGCCGACCAGGAAATCCTGATCTGACCGAAATTCTCAGTCCTCGAAGGGATCGTGCATGAGAATCGTGTCGTCACGCTCGGGGCTGGTGGAGAGCAATGCGACGGGACACTCGATCAGCTCCTCGATATGGCGCACATATTTCACAGCCTGAGCCGGGAGATCGGCCCAGCTGCGCGCGCCATAGGTTGATTCGGACCAGCCGTCGACCGTCTCATAGATGGGCTGGACGCGCAGCTGCGCCGCCTGGCTCGCGGGAAGATGATCGATGCGTTGGCCATCGAGCATATAGCCCACGCAAATCTGCAGCTCATCAAACCCGTCGAGCACATCGAGCTTGGTCAGGGCGATGCCATTGATGCCACTGGTCTTCACGGTCTGGCGCACGAGGGCGGCGTCAAACCAGCCGCAGCGGCGCTTGCGCCCCGTCACCGTGCCGAATTCGCGGCCTCTCTCACCGAGCCGCTCGCCGATGGGATTGATCTGCTCGGTCGGGAAGGGACCGGCGCCCACCCGGGTGGTGTAAGCCTTGGCGATGCCCAAGACATAGCCGATCGCACCAGGCCCGAGGCCAGAGCCGGTGGCGGCCTGCCCCGCCACCACGTTGGACGAGGTGACAAAGGGGTAGGTTCCGTGATCGATATCGAGCAGCGCGCCTTGCGCGCCTTCGAAGAGGATGCGGTTGCCCGCGCGACGCTCGGCATCGAGCAGCATCCAGACCGCATCCATGAAGGGCAGCACCTTCGGTGCGACCTCGCATAATTCGGCATGCAGCGCGGCCGGATCGATCTCCGGGGCACCAAGGCCCCGACGCAGGGCATTGTGATGCGCCAGCAAGCGCTCGATCTTTGCCCCGAGGGCGTCGAGGTCCTGCAGGTCCATGACACGGATCGCGCGACGGCCCACCTTGTCCTCGTAGGCGGGACCGATGCCGCGGCGGGTGGTGCCGATCTGGCCAGCGCCGGCGGCCTCCTCCCTGATCCCATCGAGCTCGCGGTGAAGCGGCAGGATCAGCACGGCATTCTCGGCGATCCGCAGATTCTCGCGCGTGACCTTGACGCCTTGCGCACTCAGCCGCTCGATCTCATCGCACAGCGCCCATGGATCCACCACGACGCCATTGCCGATGACCGAGAGCTTGCCGGGACGAACAATGCCAGAGGGAAGCAGCGAGAGCTTGTATGTCTTACCGTCTATGACCAGGGTATGGCCGGCATTGTGGCCGCCCTGGAAGCGCACGACCACATTCGCGCGTTCCGAAAGCCAGTCCACAATTTTGCCTTTGCCCTCGTCGCCCCACTGGGCGCCGACAACGACCACATTGGCCATCGCAACTCTTCCTCATCAGGTCTGTCGAACGGGGGTCTATAGCGCGAATGACTGCGCGCCCCAAGCCTCGATCGCATCCTTTGTCGATATTGTCCTCGCGCGCGTCGGTCGCATCGAGGCAAAGCCGCCTCAAGCGGGCCTATCGTCGATCCCGGTGAGCTATTGGTAAACGGGAGGGGTCCTGGTGCAACCGAATATCGTGCTGATCATGCTCGATCAGATGAGCCCGCAATCGCTGCCCGTGTATGGGCACCCTATCGTACAAACGCCAAACATGTCGGCACTTGCGGATCAGGGGGTGGTCTTCGAGAATTTCTACTGCAATTCCGCGCTGTGCGGCCCCTCGCGCTTCTCGATGATGGCGGGACAGCATAACAGCCGGATCCAGGCCTTCGACAATGCTTCGGATTTTCCGGCGGCGATTCCGACCTTCGCCCATTACCTCAGACTTGCCGGCTACCGCACCTGCCTCGCGGGCAAGATGCATTTCGTCGGCCCCGATCAGCTGCACGGGTTCGAGGAAAGGGTGACGACGGACGTTTATCCCGGCGACTATGGCTGGACACCGACATGGGATGATCCGGACCGGATCCATTGGTGGTTCCACAACATGCTCAGCATCACCGAGGCCGGTCCCTATGACCGGACGCTGGAGATCGACTATGACGAGGAGGTCGCCTGGCAGGCCGAACGCTGGCTCTATGATGCGGCGCGGTCGCGGGATAAGCGGCCCTTCCTGCTCACCGTCTCTTATATGCACCCGCACGATCCCTATCTCGCGCCGCGGGCGTTCTGGGATAAATACCGGCTGGATGACATCGACATGCCGACGGTGCCCAATATTCCTCTAGAACAGCGAGACCCGTTCAGCCGGCGCATGTGGCAGCTCTACGATCGCCGCGAGTATGACGTTACTGACGAGCATATTCGCGCGGCACGGCATGGCTATTACGCCATGACCTCTTACGCGGATGATCTGGTCGGGCGCATTCTCAGGCCGCTCAAGGCACTTGGCTTTGCCGACAATACAGTGGTGATGGTCACGGCCGACCATGGGGACATGCTGGGAGAGCGCGGACTATGGTTCAAGATGGTGTTCTTCGAGCGCTCGATCCGCGTACCATTGATCATGCACTGGCCCGGTACTCTCTCGCCGCGGCGCGTCAGCCAGAATGCCTCATTGATCGATCTCCTGCCCACCTTTCTCGAGCTTGCCGGCGCCAAGGCCCCTGCCCCAGCCGCGCCCGTCGATGGGAAAAGCCTGATGGGCCTCGCGCAAGGATCGAGCGAGGGATGGGAGGACACGGTGATCGGTGAATATTTCGCGGAAGGGACCACCGAGCCTGTCTTCATGATCAAGCGGGGCCAATATAAATACATCACCGCAGCCGGTGATCCACCGCAGCTGTTCGATCTCCAGGCGGACCCGCACGAGCTCGTCAATCTGGCCGGCAATCCCGATTATTCGGAACTGGCTCATCGCTTTGCCAGCGAAGCCGCGGACCATTGGGATAGCGCGGCCTTGCGCGCCCAGGTAATCGCCTCCCAGCGGGCGCGGCTTCTGGTTCAGGAGGCATTGCTCACCGGCAAAATCACCCCGTGGGATTACCAGCCGCATTTCGATGCGACCCGGCAATATAACCGCAACTACGGGGGCGAGCTTTATGATACCGACCGACGGGCCCGAATCCCCTATCGCGAAGAGCCCCCGAAACGCGAGGTGGGGGAATAGATAGGATTTGCCACGATTTCGACGCGATCCCAGCAGAATGCTCCGCCGAAATCATCTGTTTCGACGGTGATCATTTCTCTCGGTGGAGGTTGCTTAATGCGTTTTCTCAGTGTGGCGGGTGTGGTCGCCTGCCTGATCCCGGCTGCGTTCATCACGCCGGCTCAGGCAGACGGGGTGAAGGTCGGCGTGCTCACCTGCACGGTCGCCGGCGGCGCGGGATTTATCCTCGGCTCCGACAAGGCGGTTTCCTGCAATTTTGTGGGGAATGGACGGAAAGAGTATTATCGAGGCTCGTTCCGCAAATTCGGCATTGATATCGGCAGCACCAAGAAGGCCTATGTCAAATGGGTGGTGTTCGCGCCAACACCGCGGTTCAAGCGCGGTGCTTTGGCCGGCACTTATGTGGGCATCACCGGCGAAGCAACGGTCGGCGGAGGTGTCGGCGCCAACGCGCTGGTGGGCGGCGGCAAGCGATCCTTCACCTTGCAGCCGTTCAGCGCATCCATTCAGACCGGCGTCAATCTGGCCTTGGGCGTCGGCGAGCTGGAACTGCGCTATGTAAAGAGCAGGTGATCGCCTACATCATCGAGAAGCGGTGCCCCGCCCAGGAGCACCGCCGAGCGGGGTGACTAAAAGGCCAGCGGCTTGGCCTGGCGCACATGCGGCAAGGCCGCCACTTTCTCGAGCACGTCCGCGGGCAGCGGCTCATCAATCTCGACGAGCGCGATCGCATCCTTGCCCTGGGCCTCACGGCCGAGGTGGAAGGTCGCGATATTGATGCCGGACGAGCCGAGCAAGGTGCCGAGCGCCCCGATGAAGCCGGGCTTATCCTCGTTCGTCACATAGAGCATGTGCTGGCCGAGCTCGGCTTCCATATTGATGCTCTTGATCTGAATGATCCGGGGCTTGCCGTCGGAGAAAACGGTTCCCGCCACGGAGCGTTCCTGGCGCTCGGTCGAGACAGTCAGACGGATGTAGTTCTCGAAGGTGCCGCGCTGGCTCTGAAGCACCTCGTCAACGGCAATGCCGCGCTCGCGCGCGATCACCGGCGCATTGACCATGTTCACATCCGACAGCATGGGCCGAAAGAGGCCAGCCAGCAGCGCACTGGTCAGCGCCCGCACATTCATCTCGGCGACATCGCCCGCATACTCGATGCGGATGGCCCTGAAGCTGGTCTCGGTCAGCTGTCCGGCAAAGGAGCCGAGCTGTTCGGCAAGGCGCACGAAAGGCTTCAGGCGCGGTGCCTCTTCAGCGGTGATCGAAGGCATGTTCACGGCATTGGAGACGGCGCCATAGAGGAGATAGTCGGACATCTGCTCGGCGACCTGAAGTGCGACATTCTCCTGCGCTTCGGCCGTTGAGGCACCGAGGTGGGGCGTGCAGACCACGTTCGGCATGCCAAAGAGCGCATTTTCCTTGGCGGGCTCGACCTCGAACACGTCGAGGGCCGCACCTGCCACATGGCCGCTCTCGAGCGCAGCCTTGAGGTCGGCCTCGACAACGAGGCCTCCGCGGGCGCAGTTGATGATGCGAACGCCTTTGCGCATCTTGGCAATGGCTGCGGCATCGATGATGCCGCGGGTCTTATCGGTCAACGGCGTGTGCAGGCTGATGATGTCGGCCCGGCGCAGGAGCTCATCAAGCTCGACCTTCTCGACACCCAGTTCCAGCGCACGCTCCTCAGAGAGGAACGGGTCGAAGGCGATCACCTTCATCTTCAGGCCGATCGCGCGATCGGCAACGATGGAGCCGATATTGCCGCAACCGATGATGCCGAGCACCTTGCTGGTGAGCTCCACGCCCATGAAGCGGGATTTTTCCCATTTGCCGGCTTGGGTGGAGGCATTGGCCTCAGGGATCTGGCGGGCGAGCGCCATCATGAGGGCAATGGCATGCTCAGCGGTGGTGATGGCATTGCCGTGGGGCGTGTTCATCACGATCACGCCCTTGGTGGTGGCGGCGGGAACATCGATGTTGTCAACACCGATGCCGGCGCGGCCGATCACCTTGAGGTTCTGCGCCGCTTCCAGCACCTTGACGGTGACCTTGGTGGCAGAACGGACGGCCAGGCCGTCGTAATCGCGGATGATCTCGATGAGCTGGTCGCGGTCAAGGCCGACCTTCACATCGGTTTCGATGCCACGCTCACGGAAGATTTCGACAGCGCGGTCGGACAGCTTGTCAGCAATAAGGACACGAGGGGCCATGCAAGCCTCCTGTTGAGACAGTGAAATTGGCGATGAAGAAGGCTCAGGCCGCACGGCGCGCGGCACTGGCCTGGGCATAGGCCCAGTCGAGCCAGGGCAGCAGGGCCTCCAAGTCGGCCTGCTCTACCGTGGCCCCGCACCAGATGCGCAATCCCGGCGGCGCATCACGATAGGCGCCGATATCGTAGCCGGCCCCCTCCTTATCGAGGGTTGCAGCAATGGCCTTCGGCAAAGCCGCCTGCTCTTCCGGCGAAAGGTCCGCCACCGCCTCTTGCGAAAGCTTGAGGCAGACGGAGGTGTTCGAGCGCGTGGCCGGTTCCTTGGCGAGATGCTCGATCCAGGGGGTGCGCGCCACCCAATCAGCGATCGCCTTGGCATTGGCGTCGGCACGGGCAATAAGTGCTTCGAGGCCGCCCAAGGCCTTCGCCCATTCCAGCGCCTTGATATAGTCCTCGACACAGAGCATGGAGGGCGTGTTGATGGTCTCGCCCTCGAAAATGCCGGCGATCAGCTTGCCGCCCTTGGTCATGCGGAAAATCTTGGGCAGCGGCCATGCCGGCGTGTAGCTCTCGAGGCGCTCCACAGCACGCGGCCCGAGGATGAGGATGCCGTGGGCAGCCTCGCCGCCCAGCACCTTCTGCCAGGAGAACGTCACCACGTCGAGCTTGGCGAAATCAAGCCGCTGCGCGAAAGCTGCGGAGGTCGCATCGCAAATGGTCAGCCCCTGGCGGTCGGCCGGGATCCAGCTGGCATCGGGCACCCGCACGCCGGAGGTGGTGCCGTTCCAGGTGAAGACCACATCGCGGGTGAAATCGACAGCGCTCAGGTCGGGGAGCGCGCCGTAATCGGCCTTGAGCACGCGCGCGTCGGTCAGCTTCAGCTGCTTCACGACGTCCGTCACCCAGCCTTCGCCAAAGCTTTCCCATGCGAGGAGGTCGACGCCGCGGGCGCCCAGCATGCTCCACAGGGCCATTTCCACGGCACCCGTGTCGGACGCGGGAACAATGCCGATGAGGTGGGTCTCGGGTATTTCGAGCACTTCGCGGGTGAGGTCAATCGCCCGCTTCAGACGTGCCTTGCCATCCTTGGCGCGATGAGAGCGCCCAAGAAAAGCCGATTTGAGGAGATCAGGGGTCCAGCCGGGGATTTTCGCGCAAGGGCCGGAAGAAAACAGCGGGTTTGCCGGCCGCTGAGCCGGTTTCATCATGTCTGCCATGTGCAGCCACCCTTCCAGATAGCAGCCCCTCGGTGGGGAGGGGTGTCCCGCCGCCGCGTATATCGGAGCGGATCCGGAAAGGCAAGGCTTTCGCATTCGCACTCGTTTTTTCTTTCCGCGTCTTACAGCAGCTGAGCCTGCGTTCGGCGTCGACCAGCCGTCGAGCGCCTGGTCGGGATCTTTGGTGGATCCCTGCTTGTGACACTGTTTCAGTTCACGGTCATGCCGGTCATTGACCGTGCCCTCGCCCGGACCCTGGGCTACCCGCAACCGTCTTAAGCCCTGATCCTGGGTCTCGGGTCTTTTCGGTCCGCTCGCGCGTAATCCGGAATCCTGAAACGCCGACGATAGACACCCGGCGTCAGGCCTGTGACGCGCTTAAACAGGCGGCGGAAGAAGGCGGGCTCCTCGTAGCCCACCTGCCAGCTGATCTCATCAACCGAGGCTTCGGTTCGTTCCAGGCGACGCTTGGCGTCCTCAATTCTCAAGCGCTGGACATAGACCAGCGGGCCCAGTCCGGTCGCGCTGGTGAAGCGGCGCTTGAAGGTGCGCTCAGCAAGGCCCGTACGCCGGATCATTTCTTCCACGGGATGGGCGACCGAGAAATGCGTGGCGACCCAATCCTGGGCCGCCCGAATGGCCAGGTCACCATGATCATTGCGCCCCTCGAATACGATGTAGGGCGCCAATCCGTCCTGATGCCATTGGAGGGCAAAGAACCGCGCGACGGCCTGGGCCGCGGTTGCTCCAGCGTGGCGCGCGATCAGGTAGAGCACCAGATCATGCCAAGTCATGGAGGCGCCGGAACTGATGAGTTCCTCCTGCTCGCCGGAGACGACCAGAACGCGCTCCGGGTGAATCCGCACCCGCGGAAAAGTGGCAGCGAAGGCCTCGGCATAGCCGAAATGCACAGTGGCATCCATGCCATCGAACAGCCCCGTTTCGGCGAGCAGAAAAATGCCGGAGCAAGCCGAGCACAGATGCGCGCCGCGGGCATGCATCGCGTGGAGCCATTCGATCAGTTCCGGATAACGCCCCTTCCGCCAGCCATCCGACCCAAGCAGGACAGAGGGAACAATGATGATGTCGGTGGTCTCGAGCGCCGCAATGCTGCGTTGCACGGTGATGGGCACGTGACTGGCAAGCTCAAGCGGGCCTGTCTGCAGACCAACGATCTCGACACGGAATGGCGGCGCGTGAGCAGGCGCCGCGCCAGAACGCCTTCGTTTTTCCCCCATGAGCGAAACCGCCCCGAGCGCTGGGCTCCCCGCATTTTCTTCACGCGAAGCATTGTCCACTTCCCTTGAAAATGCTTGGGGTCGCTTGGTCGCATTTTCTTCACGCGAAGCGGTGTCCACTTCGCTTGAAAATGCTCCGGGTGGCGCCATGATCGCGAAGGCGTTCATCACGTCGAAGATGCCGCTCAACGTGGAAACCACAGCCTCGGGAATCGCGACGAGGCTCACATGGAGCGGCGCCGATTTGGTCGATACTGGGTGACGCGACATTTCGGATCCTTTGAACCGAAAAGAGAAGAATACCGCCAGAATGGCTGTCGCGCCATGCTGGCAAGCGCCGTCCGAAATCGACCAGAATTCACCAGTCGAATGGCGTAAACGACCCGATTTTGGACTGTCCGGCTCTGCCGTTCGGGTGGGATAGGTGCGATTCTCCGACCGTCTCAGTCGCTCTGGGACTTTGAACAGGAGAAACGGCCATGGACATCCGGTCCATCCCTCTCGATGAATCCAAACTCAATGCGCTCGTCACGCGCGCTGTCGATGATCTCTCCGCCGGCTATGGCGGGGTCATGGTGAGCCTTGGAAACCGGCTCGGCCTCTATAAAGCGATGGCCGGGGCCGGACCGCTCAGCGCGCGGGAAGTCGCGGGACGTGCGGGCTGCGCCGAACGTTATGTGCGCGAATGGCTCAATTCCCAGGTCGCTGGCGGCTATGTCACGTATCATCCGACCAGCGACACCTATGAGCTGACGCCAGAGCAAGCCTTTGTGCTTGCCGACGAAGACAGCCCGGTCTTCATGCCCAGCGCCTGGGCCATTTCTGCATCAATGTGGTCCGATGAGGACAAGGCGGTGGAGGCGTTCCGCACCGGAAAGGGCATTCCGTGGGGTGATCATGACGGTCGGCTCTATTGCGGGGTGGCTGCGTTCTATCGCAATGCCTATCGCGGCAGCCTGGTTTCGGAATGGCTGCCGGCTCTGGACGGGGTCGTGGAGAAGCTCAAAGCCGGCGCGCGTGTCGCCGATATCGGTTGCGGGCATGGCTATTCAACCATTCTGATGGCGCAGGCATTCCCGGCTTCAGAATTCCATGGCTTCGATGCCCATCCGGAGTCGGTGACCGAAGCGCAAAGGCTGGCTGGGGAAGCTGGGGTTGGCGAAAGGGTGCGTTTCGCGTCGGCCCGCGCCGACGACTATCCCGGCCGCGACTATGACCTGATCTGCTTTTTCGATTGCCTGCACGATATGGGTGATCCCGTCGCGGGGGCAGCGCATGCCGCGAAGACTTTGGCACCCGATGGCACGGTGATGCTGGTCGAACCGTTTGCCAATGATCGGGTCGAGGATAACATCTCGTCAGTTGGACGGATGTATTACTCGGCATCCACGATGATCTGCTGCGCCCATGCGATTTCCGAAGGTGGCCACATGGTCCTCGGTGCGCAAGCAGGCGAAGCACGCCTTGCGGATGTGTTCCGCAAAGCTGGCTTCACGCGCTTCCGTCGCGCCATGGCAACGCCCTTCAACCTTATTCTCGAGGCGCGTCGCTAATCCGGCGGATCAGGTCGCTCCAGGCGCCCGTTCGCAAGATCGTTGACAGTATATAAGCGATCGACAGATCGTGATGGGAGAGCTGCGATGTCAGCGTTAGCCCTGAAGCTTTTGTCGCGAAAGGCGGACAGAGCTCTGCTCGAGAAAATAGACACCGCCTATCACGCACTTGGCACCCACAGAGAGCGGAAACTCGCCGCCACCGCGCTTGCGAAGCTGGATGACCGGCTTTTGAACGATATCGGCGTGAGCCGGGCCGAGATCCAGCTGGACGGCTTGGGTTTGGCAGACCAAAAGAAGCCTGGATGGGGGCAGCGGTGACCCCTCTCGGCGGCGAGCCGGCGTGGCTGCCCGTTGTCGGCCGCAGCGCCGGCCGGCCATCTGCTCTGCCCCAATAAAAAAGGCCGGAAAAATCCGGCCTTTCTTCCCAGGACGCCGCCAGCCCATCCTGTGCTCGGCGGCAGATCGCGTGGTCGATTACGAGACCTGTAGGCGCTCGGCTGAGGACTTGCCGGACCTGCTGTCGCGCACGACCTCATAGGTCAGCTTGTCACCCTCGCGAAGTGTGCTGAGACCGGAGCGCTCGACTGCGGAGATGTGTACGAACACGTCCTGACCGCCATCGTCCGGCTGAATGAATCCAAAACCCTTTGTTGCGTTAAACCACTTTACTGTGCCAGCGCTCATAACGAGTCCTTTCCTGACAAAATTTCAATTCCCACCGATCGACGATCAGTAAGAGTTCAGTCGATTTTTGAAGGAAGAACTTGTTTCGGAGCGTGAAAGCGTCGCAAACAAAAGTCGTCTAACAAAATATCGATAGGACGATAGGTAAGTTATGACTTGTCGTAAGTCAACAAATTTCTGGATTTTTCTTTCTTAAGAGATTTTTGGAACCAGCCAGCGCTGATTTTCGTTTGGCCGAGCGCCACCGCACTTCCAGCCCCTGATCCAATTCAAAGCCCATGAACGCGGTGAATTGGAGGACCTTCGCACGCGGTATTTCGGGGATCACTCGCGATAGCAAGGGATCGGCAGGTCTGCTGCACCCCTCCCGCCTAGAGCACAATCCCAATGGGTTCGGCGCGCGCAAGGGAATAGCGGTGTTCGCGAGGTGGAGATCCGAACATGCGAGCAAATTCTCGGCTGAACTGGGTCGGACTTTCATAGCCCACCGCATAGGCGGCTGCTGACACCGGCTGACCCTCTGACAGGATCAAACGCCTGGCCTCCAGAAGGCGCAGGCGCTTTTGATATTGAAGCGGCGTCGTCCCGCAAATGGCTTTGAAGTGCTGGTGAAAGGCCGAGACACTCATTCCCGCATCGCGCGCAAGGTCTGAGACGCGGAGGGGATGCGCATAATTCCTGCGGATGTGAATAGTCGCCTCGGCAATCCGGGCAGCATGGCTGTTGGTCTGCACAAGCTGGTGCAGGAGAGCACCGCGGCTCGCCGATAGCAGCCAGAAGTGGATCTCTCGGCGCAGCAGGGGAAGCAAGATCGGCACAGCGGCAGGCTTATAGAGCAGGTCGAAGAGGCGCTCCATCGCGTTCACAATGGCTTCATCAGCCTCAGCTGCCGCGATTGCACTCACCCGTCCATCTCCGCCAGTGCAATCGTTAAGCTCAGCGGCCAGCTCCTTGATGAGAGCCATATCCAACCGAAGAGCAAGGGCCAGATAGGGGCGCTCGCTGGAGGCCTCCACCACCCGCGCAACGGTCGGCAGATCGAGGCCGACGATCACCGATCGCTTCGCCGAGAAGCTCACGATCTCGTCGCCAAGGCGAACCTGCTTCTCGCCCTGCAATACGAGGCAGAAAATCGGCGGGTAGAGCACCGGTGTCACATTGGTCGGTTCACGGTGGCATGACACGGAGAGGCCTGCGATCTCCGTCTGAAAAGGAACGCTCCCCACCGCATGTTGCTCGGAATAGGCAAGGACGCGGCTGGTCAGAGTTTGGGTTGGCATCTGCAGCTCCAGAAGAACAGGCAAGTCGTTATCCCGAGATGTGGCCTTTCTCAAGGCGGCGCAGAACCACCTCTGGATGATTGGGCAAGTCTTTTGAAGGATGAGGCAGGCATGGCCGGCGGCGATCGGCTACGCCTACGCAGAACACAAGGAGTAACCCATGCAGATCACCGGCAATACAATTCTCATCACTGGCGGCGGCAGCGGGATCGGGCGTGGCCTAGCAGAAGCCCTGCATGCCAAAGGCAACAAGGTCATCATCACCGGGCGCGATACCCGCAAGCTCAATGCCGTGGCCCAGGATATTCCCGGGATTGAGATCCGCGCCTTGGACGTGGACGATGCAGCGGCGATCAAATCCTTCGCCGGAGAGGTGCTGGCCGATTTCCCCGCGCTCAACGTGCTTATCAACAATGCCGGGATCATGAGGGGGGAGACGCTGACATCCGGTGAGACGGAGACGGCCGAGGCCACCATCACCACCAACCTGCTCGGCCCCATTCGGCTGACCGCTGCTCTGCTGCCACATCTGATGAGCAGGCCGAAGGCCGCGGTGCTGATGGTCTCGTCGGGCCTCGCCTTCGTCCCTCGCGCCTTCGCGCCCACTTATTGCGCCACAAAGGCTGCTATCCACTCCTATGCGCAGAGCTTGCGCGTTCAGCTTCGAGGCTCGTCGGTCGAAGTCATCGAGCTGGTCCCGCCCTATGTGCAGACGGAACTCATGGGTCCAGCTCAAGCCGTCGATCCCAATGCCATGCCGCTCGGCGATTACATTTCCGAGACAGTCGCATTGCTCGAAAACGAGCCGAATGCGGAAGAGATCCTGGTGCAGCGCGTCTTCTTCCAGCGCTGGGCTGAGCGGGAGGGGCGGTACGAGGCCGCTTTCAAGCGCGTCAATGGATGAGTCCGGGCGTTCAGCCGAAGCTTTCGAGGGCCATTATCTTCTCGAAAAGGAAACCGTTTATCAGATGCGCTTTGTTAAGCTCAGGTGATTAGCGTGATGCGGATCAAAGAAGCTCGTCCGAAGCTCGGAACCTCAATTCAGGGGCGCGGGAGCAAGGACAAGGAGCGGTCGATGTTCCCAAACGTATCTGCCAGCGACAAGGCGCGTTTCCTGAGAGATCTGCTCATTGTGGTCTTCGTGCTTTCGCTTGGGCTGATGGTCAGCGTTTCCGCCTATTTCCTTTTCCTCGGCCTGGCAGCTCTCGGCATCCTTGGGATATTGGGGTGCCACATCAAATGCCCGAAATGCGATCATCCCGTGTTCAAGCAAGCGGATCAATCCGGGGGATGGACGTCATTGGTCGGATCAGCCTGCCGGAATTGCGGCGAGCCAATCTAGATCTGCAATGGGTGCCGGCAGGGCGCGGAAAACGCGCCCTGCATCACGCGGCAGGTCCGCAAAGGTACGTGCCTCCCGAGCTGTGGCCTCTATGCGCCAAACCAATGCGGGTGCGATGGTGGATGCCATTCCTCAAGCTCGGGCAGGGTACCCTGAGCAACCGAGCGGATCACCTGTGCGGCGTCAGGCGACAGCTGGTGAGCCTGCGCGCTATTTATCTTGGAAATTATTTCGCCACTATAGTTTCCAGGGCGATCAGAACCAAAATGGCCAATCGCAGCAGGATGCGGCAGTCCCATCTGATTGAGTACAATATTCGTGCCCAGAACTGCACCGCCGCCTTCGACATATTTATCGTAAACCGGCGCAGTCTTTGGAGGATCAACGATCCTCAAGTTTTTTCCATCGTCAGCCATACCACCAAAGGCATGAAGCAGCTCATGGATCAGCCCCATTTCCGGTGGCACCTTATGGGCCTCGAATTTGTTCGATAAATAATATTTGTCATTTGTCGTTAGATTCATACACCGCCCCGCTTGGCTGTAGCGCCATTCATTGGTCCCCAAATCGGAGGAGCTGGTGTGTCAGGCGGGATCACAGCGACTGCGAGGCGCCAAAAAAAACCCCCACAACCGGGGTTGTGGGGGTTTGCATAGGCTTCCGCTTAGTAGGGAAGGACGACAACCGGGGCCGGTCCACGCATCCACCAGGGGAACGGATACCACCAGCCACCATAGAAATAGGTGTACCCCGGCCGCCTATAGCGGAAGCGCGGCCCATGCCAGCGGCCATGCCGGTGCCATCGATGGTGGGGACGCCAATGGCGGCGATCATAACGGTCGTGCCTGTTCCAGCGGCGGTGTTGAACCTGCTGAACGTCGGACACTTCAATGCCAGCCGTCATGGCCGCCTTCGACACGGATGCGGGCGCTGCCGCGGCAGCGCCAACCGAGAATCCACCGAATGCCAGCGCACCGGCAATCAACGTTGCGAAGAGTGTTGGCTTAGAGAGTGACATGGCGCATTTCCTTCAACGCATCTGCAACTCGCCTCATGAACAAATGGTAATGTGTTCCGCGTCCGGATTCACCCCTATGCGTGTAATATTTTGTAATCAATTGTATCAACACCGAGTGAATGAAACCGATATCTCGTTCATCTCCCGTTCATCTTGTAGCTGGGCGCCCTACCAGAGCCGAAAGACGAGTATAGTTCCGCACGACTTCTCCCCTTCGATTGAATCGACAGCACCATATCTTGCAGATTACCGAGGCCTATCGCACGCGAGGAAATCTTGCGCCGATCGGGGTAGATCTCGTCTGTGCGAATACCTGCTGGCTGCTGAGGGAGGAGACGTGTTGGCGCGGTGCCTGGCAGCGTCACTGGTTGCTGAGCAGACCAGAGGGATCCGACGGGCCAGGCGAACTTTCCTGCGCGGCCTTCGCGAGAGCAATTATCCTAGGGATGAGATCGCGACGTTTTCCTGAGGCGGACGGTTTCCCGACCGAGACTGCCAAAGAATTCTTCTGCCAAAAGGCGAGAGGTCGCCCGCCCGCAGATGTGAATACCAAAGCTATGCCCAGGTGGCTCCCGCCGGCTCGAGAGAGCCGGACGGGGAAGCGCTTGTCTGAGTGGAGCGAGGCTGCTGAGTGATCGCGTTCGACCGCCACTCAACAGCTCATCAGCGTCCGGCCGGCGAATGGGGTGGAGAACGCCGCGATTGCACGTGAGTGAGCACGCTTGCGCCGATGAAGCGCACGAGTGTCGTCGTTCAACTCATGCTGCTCCACGGTACCTGCCGATATTGCGGCGGTTCAGCCGGTTGGGTTACGGTCAGAACCCGATTCGGAAGCCGGCCAGAATCGAATGATCGGTGAAGTTCGGACCCTCGATCATGATATCCCGAAAACGATAGCCGATGTCCAAGGATAGATTCTCGGTCACGGCAAAGCTTACGCCCGCGTGAGCCGCAAGTGCGAAGCCATCGTCGTTTTGGACTTTATCAATCCATCCCCAGCCCACACCAACGCCAACATAGGGAGTAGCGAAGTCGAAATAGGGAACTTCGTAATAGGCGTTTCCCATCAGGGTCCAAACGTTCATGTTCTCCCGGCGCACATTCTCGGGGGGAACGACCGGACCAGGTCCCCCACCTGCGGGCACCTCCAGTTGCAGCAAGTGACGTGTCTTGTAGGCGCCGGAATAATCGCCTGTCAGATCGACCCGAAACCCGTCAGTGACATAGTAGCCAAAGCCTATGCCCACGGTGAACGCGTTATCATCAGCGCGGTAGTTGACCCGTTGTGGATCACCGTTCTCATCGAGAGCGTATCCATGATATTTAGTGTCGGTGAACGACCAGCCGAGGTGACCGCGGAAATAGATTCCGGCCGGCTCGACAACAGGCGGCGGCTCGATCGGAACAAGATCAGCCGCCAACGCGACATTACTTGCGGCACAGAGCAGCATAGCAGCCCCGAGTACTCTCAGTTGCTTCATTCTTGCCTCTCCTTCCGATCGACGGAAGCCCGTTTCGCGTAGGTGACGGGGCAAAAGTTAACACATGCTAAGATTGCGAAAATAGTAAATATACCCTCAATGGTTGAATGTGGTCCGATGTGGCCGAGAAACGACAAGGGTTCTCACTCGCCGGTGCAGCATGGTGCCGAGGGCCGCTGCAAAAAAAAGGCGGCACCATGTGCCGCCCCAATCGGATGCGATCTGTAGGCGTCGCTTAGAAACTGTAACGCAAGCCAGCGCGCAGTGAGTGGTCGAAGAAATTCGAGCCATCGATGAAGGCATCGCGGAATCGATAGCCAACATCGATCATAGTGTTCTGACTGACCTGGAATCCGATACCCGCCATCGCGGCAGCCGTAACTCCCTCCTCGCTGTAACCGTGCTTGCCATCGATCCAGCCATAGCCAAGCCCGGCGCCGAGATAGGGAACGACCATATCGTTCAGGGGAATGTCCACATAGCCATTGGCGAGAACAGTCCAGGCATCGATCTTGTTGTGGTACCCGACATCATAAATGCCGGAGTAATCCACCGTCACGTCACCGCGGAACGTGTTGCTGAAACGATAGCCGACGCCTGCACCGACTGTGAAGGCACTGTCATTCTTCCGGCCAATTTCGGAATCGAGAAAGGACCAGCCGAGATCGCCTCGCAGATACCAGCCGCTATTGTCCTGATAATACGGCTCGGGCATCGGCTGTTCGGCCGGGACATATGGCGATCCGAAATCGGCTGCCAGCACATTGCCGGCGAGTAGGCCCAGCGCGCTGATCCCCAGCAATGCTGATTTCACCCTCATCAATACAATCTCTCCTTCGCACCAGAGTGCGCTTGCGCAACAACACAACATGCCGCCAGCAGGCCAGACGCTCAGGCGGACGCGGCAGTCGGGGATAGGGGATTCCATCGGTCGAATAAGGCGAAAATCTGAGCTAAACTG
Source organism: Rhodoligotrophos sp. CJ14 (assembly GCF_038811545.1). Taxonomy (GTDB): domain Bacteria; phylum Pseudomonadota; class Alphaproteobacteria; order Rhizobiales; family Im1; genus Rhodoligotrophos; species Rhodoligotrophos ferricapiens. Next base: position 3,499,685 of record NZ_CP133319.1, on the reverse strand, counting down.
GAGCCGGCGGCGGTACAGAGGCGGGAAATTACCGACTTGGTAAAGAAGTCGTTAGCGCGTTTCGTGTTCCTCGAACCGCAAAACTGCTGCGCAAACGCAAACAGCCCGCCACAGAGCGTAGCGGGCTGTTTCGGATCGTTCGGTTTGGGGTGCTTAGTTCAGCTTGAAGCGAATACCCACTCGCGCCTCATGGGCCGTAATATTGTCCACATGGAACGGATCCTTGCCGCCGGACTTGGCATCGCCCAGATCGACATAGCGATAGCCGACGTCAAGTGCGATATTCTCGGTCACGTCAAAGGCGAGACCTGCCTGAACGTTCCAAGCGAAATCCGTGCTCGAGCCCGATCCAGACAGAATGGGCATGTCCACATCACCGATATGGTGAAAGGCAACGCCGACGCCGCCACCCACATAGGGCTTCACGAAGCCGAAATAGTCGAGATCGATATAGCCGTTCGCAAAAATCGTTCCGGTGGAAAGCGTCGCGTCGAGATCGTTATACTTATTGTCCATCTTCGTGTTGAACCGATAGCCACCCACGATGTCCGCCCGGAACATGGGGGTGAACTGGCAGCCAACACCGCCCTCGACGAAGCCGGAATCCTTCAGCTTCTCACCAATAGCCTTGTTCTTCTTGCCCCCGTGATTTTTGTACACATTGGGACGCTCGTGGAAGCTGGCACCACCATCCACACGGAAATACAGGCAGCTCGCCTCTGCTACGGGTTCGGGCAGCGGAGGCGGCAGGAGATCCGCCGCGGTCGCCGCAGTTGATGCCGAAGCCAGGAGGATTCCCCCGCCGATCAAAACCTTCGCCGCCATCTTCATCGAAATTCCCCATGATCACAGCGGCCCGCCAACGACGGACTCGCGACACGTCAAAGACAGACCTCATTCGACGGAGCAGCAGGGCCAAGCAGATCCATCCAACTCAACCGCCGACGAGCTATTGCCCAACTGAGCAACGTGTCACTGTTATTAACCATAAGGATTAAAAAGAAATTAAGCCTAACGAATGCTTCAACGATTGTGTCATATGGAAACGTTCCCAGCCCAGGAGATCTGTGCAACAGAAAACCCGCCCTCTTGCGAAGGCGGGTTTGTCGTAAGGGGGCTGTGGAGGGTGTAGTTGGTCAGGCCGCCGCGGCGGCACGCGCTGCGCTGTCCTTCACCGCTCCAGCAATTTCCCGCACCACAGTGCGGACGAGTTGCTCATCATCCCCCTCGCCCATGACGCGGATCACTGGTTCCGTGCCCGAAGCGCGAATCACCAGCCGGCCTGAGGAACCCAGCCGCTGCTCGCCTTCGGCAATGGCGCTTTTCACAAGATGTGTTTCAAGCGGGTTGCCATCGGTATAGCGCACGCTGGTCAAAACCTGCGGCACCGCCTGGAAGCAGGCACAAACCTCGCTGACCGGACGACCGCTGGCCACAACCACGCCTAAAACCTGCAAAGCCGCGATGAGACCATCGCCGGTGGTGGTGAAATCGCTCAGCACGATATGACCGGATTGTTCGCCACCGATGTTAAAGCCTCCAGTCCGCATTCGCTCCACGACATAGCGATCGCCGACCTTGGTCCTCTCCAGGTTCAGACCCATCTGGCCAAGATAGCGCTCGAGGCCGAGATTCGACATGACGGTTGCCACCACGCCGCCTCCGGCGAGCCGGCCGGCCGCAGACCAGCTGCTGGCAATGAGCGCGAGCACCTGGTCGCCATCGATGATGTGGCCCTTCTCGTCCACCAGGATCACCCGGTCTGCATCTCCGTCCAGCGCTATGCCGACATCGGCCCGCAATTCGCGTACCCGCTCGCATAGCCGCTCAGGCGCGGTGGAGCCGCATTTCTCGTTGATGTTCAGGCCATTCGGCTCAACCCCAAGGGGGAAGACCTCCGCACCCAATTCCCATAGCGCGGCGGGCGCGACCTTGTATGCGGCCCCATTGGCGCAATCGACCACCACACGCAGGCCTTCCAGCCGCAAATCCTTCGGGAATGTGCGCTTGGCAAATTCGATATAGCGGGCCTGAGCGTCCTCGATACGCTTGGCGCGGCCGAGCTTGTCGGAGGCAGCCGGCTCCCCGATGCCATCCTCGATTAGACGCTCGATCTCGTGCTCCTGCTCGTCGGTCAACTTATAGCCGTCGGGTCCGAACAGCTTGATGCCGTTGTCACTAAACGGATTGTGCGAGGCGGAGATCATCACCCCGAGATCGGCCCGCAGCGATCGGGTGAGCATAGCCACCGCAGGCGTCGGCAAGGGCCCAAACTGGAAGACGTTCATGCCAACCGAGAGAAACCCGGAAACGAGCGCGGATTCGATCATGTAGCCGGACAGGCGCGTATCCTTGCCGATCACCACACGATGGTTGTTGTCGGCGCGCATGAACAGGCGTCCTGCGGCCATGCCAACCTTGAGGGCTGTTTCCGCGTCCATGGGCCAGGAATTGGCCTGTCCCCTGATGCCGTCCGTTCCAAAAAACTTGCGCATCTTCTTGGTTCCCCTTGGGCTGGATCTGCGAGGAATTATGCGCCAGCGCTGGCAGTGACGATCCTACGCCATACCGCGATGGACTGCACGGTTTCACGAACATCGTGAACCCGCAAGATCTGAATGGCTTGTTGTACGCCCGCCATGGCGACCGCGACGGATCCCATCACGCGCTGGCGCGCCTCGGCCTCACCGGTGATCTTGCCGATGAAGCCCTTGCGCGAGGCCCCCAGCAGAACGGGTACGCCAAGCCCGTGAAACAAGCTGAGCTGGGCGATGAGCTCAAGATTGTGCTCGTGGGTCTTGCCGAAGCCGATCCCAGGATCAGCGATCAGGCGCGCCCGATCAATTCCGGCTGCCTGGGCGGTTGCGAGATGGGCAGCGAGGGTATCGAAAACCTCAAGGGCGACATCATCATAGCGCGGGTCGATCTGCATGCTCTTGGGATCACCCTTTGCATGCATCAGAATAACCGGTGCTCCGCTCTGGGCGGCGGCGGCCAGCGCATTTGGATCGTATTGGAGGGCAGAGACATCATTGATGATGTGGGCGCCGGCGGAGAGGGCCGCGCGCATCACAGAGGCTTTGCGGGTGTCGATGGAGATCGGGACCCCGACACCGCCCAAGCCCTCGATTACGGGCAGGACGCGCCTCATCTCCTCCTCCTCGGGCACGTCCTCGGCGCCGGGGCGGGTCGACTCGCCGCCAATGTCAAGGATATCGGCTCCGGCCACAACCAGCTTGCGCGCATGCTCGACAGCAGCATTCGCCTCGGCGTGCAATGAACCGTCCGAGAAACTGTCCGGCGTGACGTTCACGATGCCCATGACGAGGGGCCATGAGAAATCGAGGCCTGCGATCGCCGGCCGCGAGCGGGTCAGTGCGTCTAAACGGTTCTTGAGCTCCGGTTCAGCGGATTGAGCAAGATCGCTCGCCCGAATGAATTGTGCGTTGCGGGATGCACCGGCGCGTTCGATCAGCTCGACCATCGAGAAGGCCGCGGGGCCGCCAGCCAGCCAGAGAGCGGCGCGATCTGCCACAGCGGCAGCCGCTTCGATGCCGTGCAGGATTCCGGTCGGTCTGATGTAAACCGAGTGCACTACCCACCCCTTAGCGTGTCAGCCTTGAGCCCCTAAACGCGATGGAGCCGGAAACGAATTCCAGCTCCATCACTAAGACTCAGAAGTGTAACGAGACCGTTGCCGCAACCTCACGCTTGCGGTTGCGGCTCGAAATCACCCGAGGCAGCGCCCGCATCGCCGCGGCGACCAGTACCGGCGGAAGGCACGGCCGATTTCGGCGGCAGCGGATCCTCCTTGATGCTGGTGTCACGCACGGGAGGCTTGCCATTCAGGAGATTTCTGATCTCATCGCCGGACAAGGTCTCGTATTCGAGCAGGCCATTGGCGATCGTGTGCAGCTGATCGATGTTCTTCTCAAGGATGTCCTTGGCCAGCTTATAGCCTTCGTCAACCAGTTTGAAAATTTCTGCGTCGACGATGCGCTGGGTCTCCTCGGAGAGGTTCTGTGTGCGTGCCACGGAGTGGCCGAGGAAGACCTCTTCCTCATTGTCACCATAGGCCAGCGGGCCGAGGCGCTCGCTCATGCCGTATTGCGTGACCATGGCGCGGGCCATCTGGGTTGCCATCTTGATGTCGGAAGAGGCGCCCGAGGTGACCTTCTCATGACCAAAGATGAGCTCCTCGGCAACACGTCCACCCATGGCCACAGCCAGATCCGCCTTGAACTTGCTGCGGGTCACGGAGAGGTGATCCCGTTCGGGCAGGCGCATCACCATGCCGAGCGCGCGGCCACGTGGGATGATGGTGGCCTTGTGCACGGGGTCCGAGGCGTCGAGGTTCATCGCCACCAGAGCGTGACCGCCTTCATGATAAGCGGTGAGTTTCTTCTCCTCCTCGCTCATCATCATCGAGCGGCGCTCGGCGCCCATGAGCACCTTGTCCTTGGCGTCCTCGAATTCAAGCTGAGTGACCAACCGCTTGCCGCGACGAGCGGCCATGAGGGCGGCCTCATTAACGAGATTCGCGAGATCGGCACCGGAGAAGCCAGGCGTGCCGCGCGCAATGGTCTTGGCATCCACATCCGGTGCCAGGGGCACATTGCGCATATGCACTTTCAGGATCTTCTCACGGCCGACAATATCCGGCCGCGGCACGACGATCTGGCGGTCGAAACGGCCAGGGCGCAGGAGTGCCGGGTCGAGCACGTCCGGGCGGTTGGTGGCGGCGATCAGGATCACGCCCTCATTGGCCTCAAAGCCATCCATCTCGACCAGCAGCTGGTTGAGGGTCTGCTCACGCTCGTCATTGCCGCCGCCGAGACCGGCGCCGCGATGCCGGCCAACCGCATCGATTTCGTCTATGAAGATGATGCAGGGCGCGTTCTTTTTCGCCTGCTCGAACATGTCGCGGACGCGGGAGGCACCGACGCCCACGAACATCTCGACGAAATCCGAGCCGGAAATGGTGAAAAAGGGCACATTGGCCTCGCCTGCAATGGCACGGGCGAGCAGCGTCTTACCAGTTCCGGGCGGGCCGACCAGCAAGGCGCCCTTCGGGATACGGCCGCCGAGACGCTGGAACTTGTGCGGGTCCTTGAGGAACTCAACGATCTCCTCGAGATCCTCCTTGGCCTCATCCACACCGGCAACATCATCGAAGGTGATGCGGCCATGACGTTCGGTCAGAAGCTTCGCCTTCGACTTGCCAAAGCCCATGGCCTTGCCGCCGCCGGATTGCATCTGGCGCATAAAGAACACCCAGACGGCAATCATCAGCAGGATCGGAAACCAGGAGATGAAGACATTCAGCAGGAAGCTGTCATCGGCCGGAGCCTTGACGCTGATGCCCACGTTCTGCTTGCGCAGTTCCGAGATCAGGTTCGGATCGTTCGGGGCCTGAGTGGTGTGGGTTCGCCCATCCGTATAGGTGCTGATGATGGTATCGCCTGCGATCTGGACCTCACGGACCTTGCCGGCATCGACATCATTCAGCAGCTGAGAATAGGGTACGTCCGTGGACGCTGAGCGCTGTCCCGGGGCCTGAAAAAGCTGGAACAAGGCAAACAGCAACAGGGCTATGATGACCCAGACAGCGAAATTTCGAAAATTGTTCACGGATACCTCGCCAAGGTCGGTCCAACCGAACAGCCGCAAGCATCGTTCGGTCTCCCGGACAGCTCCGACCTAACATAGGAACAGCCTGACGCTTTGCCAAGCGCCACTCTCCGCTACGCTTTAGACAAAGTTCCAGCTGCTAAATTTGTTCCCCGGCAAAGTAGTCAACCGGCCTGGCCATTGCCAGATCCTTATTCTTAAATTCCAGTGATACTGTTGGCCCCCCGCGCGAATGCCGCAGGTAGGGGACAGCGGCAAGCTCGCCCTTATGGCGAAGTGCCGGAAGGGTGCGCGCAATGAAGGCCGGAATGCGCGACCATTCAGGATTAGCCGCCCGCAGACGTGGCCACTCTTCCTCGCCAAGCGGGCCGATCGTCGTGAGCTCGTCCGGTTCGGATGCCTGGATCCTGAGACGGTCATCCCAGATCATCCCGCCGACGAGCGGATGCCAGCTCTGATCCATGCGCCCCCATTCGCGGGCGACGCATAATCTCTGGCGCCGGGTGACAAGCCTGCAGCCGCCCACCGTCCGGCTGAGGTGATCATCACGCTGCAAGAGATCGGCGATTTCGACGAGCTTTTCATAACGCAAGGGATAGGCGTGTCCCCCAATCGCCCTCACGGCACGGGCGAGCACCCGGCGCAGGATCTCGCGCGGAATGTCGCGGAGGGGCTCGCGATCGATCAGCGCGAACCCGCCGGCATGCCGCTCGCAGGTGCGCGCAACGATCTGGTCGGTGATGTGATCGAGCGCGTCAGCTGCATCGCGCAAACGGCCGGCGGTGCGGGTGACGGCTTCGGCGTCCAGCCCGATCTCGGCGAGCGCGTCGCGCTTCTGGCGGATGCGGACCCGTTCGAACCTCTCATCGGCATTGCTGGGATCATCGGCGAACGGAAGGTTCTGCGACGTCAGCATCTCGCGCAACGCCTCGCGCGAAAGGTCGAGCAGCGGGCGCAGCAGGGGCACGCCATCGATGTCGCTGCTGGCTGCCATTCCCGTCAGGCCGTCGAGACCGCTGCCATGGGCGAGGCGCATCAGCACGGTCTCTGCCTGATCATCGCGGGTATGGGCGGTGGCCAGACAATCGGCTGCATTGGCCCTGCACCAGTCGGCCAGCAGTTCGTAGCGGGCGGCCCGCGCCGCGGCTTGGATGCCGGTTTTGGGCTTGGTGCCGCGCCAGACAAGAATGTGATGATCAAAGCCCAGCGCATGTGCTTGGCTGGCCACCTGTCGGGCTTCATCCGCGGCGCTTTTCCGCAGGCGGTGATCGACGGTCAGAACAGTGACCACTGGGCCGGCATGGGAATGGGCGGCCTTCCATGCGGCGACCATATACATGAGGGCCGTGCTGTCCGCCCCGCCTGAAACGGCAAGCGCGATATGGCGCAACCCCGCCCATGCCGCGAACCGAGAGGCAAGTTTGGCGGGCGTCAACAGACTTGGAGGTGTCTCAGACGCATCCGGCCTTTTTGCTCTCCCGCGTCGCACGTCTGATGGCTTCCTTGGCGCTCGGAAACGCTCGGCTGACCTGATCAAATGCGGCACAGGCCTGATCCTTCTGGCCGAGCTTGCTCAAGGTGGTCGCGAGACCGATCAGGCTATCCGGCGCCTTCCGCCCTTTCTTATAGTTCTGATATCCCTTCAGAAACTCGTTTGCGGCGTTCTTATAATCGCCCTGCGCCAGATAGGTCTCGCCGAGCCAGTACTGCGCATTCCCCGCCAGCTCGTTGCTGCCATATTGCGCAAGGAAGCTCTTAAAGGCCTGCTCCGCCTCGCCATAGCGTTTGCTGGCATAGCTCTCATAAGCCTGCTCGTAAAGCTTATCCGGACCGCCGCCCGTGGTGGTCAGGGCGGCCGTCTGGGTTCCGGAGGCCGTTGAGGCTGCCGCCGGCTGGCCGACTGACTGCTGGTCCTGAGCAATCGGCGGCGCGAGGCCGCCGTCGTTCAGCTCGACCCGCTGCACAGGTTCCGGCACGAGGCTCCCGCCACCTTGGCCATATTGCGACTGGCTATAGGCCGCGGGGCCCTGGCTTTGCAGGCCAGTGGTGAGGTTCACAGGTCCGCCGCCGCCATAACTGCCAGCGCCGCCATAGCTGGCATCGCCATTGCTGCCAGCGACCGTTCCGGCACGTGATTCGGTCGGGTCAGCTGGAACTGTCCCGAGGACCTGCGGGCCCGGCGCCCGCTGCGCACTGCCGCCACCATAGGCCATACCAGGGCCTGCAACGCGGGTCCGTCCCGGATCGAGGCTCGGGTCCTGGGCGACAGATGATGCTAGTTGCTCAAGACTTGCGTCACTATAGGCCGGTGCAAGCTGCATGGGCTGGCCCTGGCGCGGGACTGTCGTTCCCACACTGCCGGTCGTGAGCTCGTTGCCGGCGGGGCGGTTCGAGGCCGAGCGGGTTGCGCCCGGCTGCTGCGTGCTGCCGGAGCGGCCTGTCCCCTTCTCGAGCTGCTGCAAACGGTACTCGGAATCCTCCTGCATCCGCCGCAGCTGGTCTTGCAAGACCTGAATCTGGTGGCTGGTCTCCTGAACCTGCCCGGCGAGCTGGCGCATCTGCTCCTGGAGCTGGCCCATTTGCAGATTGAGATTCGCGACTGCAGCCGCGTCATACGACTGAGCCGCGGCAGGTGCCGCCGAAATGGCAATCCAGCCAAACAGCACTGCCGCCGGAAGAGCGCGCAAGCGCCAGTCGAATGCCGAAACCGTCACCATGATCTCCCGTGGATGCGAGGTGCTCCAAGTTAACGCGACGGATATGCCGCCACAAGATCCGGACAGTTCTCTGAAAAGGCGGACAAAATGAGGCAGGCTGGCGCTTTTGCCACCTTGCCCCACTCAGTCTACGAAATGCTCACTTCCGCGCGATGCGGGATCAGCCGGAAACAGCGCCCGACATAATGACTGTCACCGCGCGACGGTTCTGGGACCAGCATGCCTCGGCGTCGCAGAGGGCCACCGGACGCTCCTTGCCATAGGAGATGGTCGAGACGCGATTCGGCGCAATGCCCTGGGCCACAATGAAGTCACGCACGTTCTGGGCGCGACGGGCGGAGAGTGCGAGGTTGTATTCCCGGGTGCCGCGCTCGTCGGCATGGCCTTCGATCTGGACCGTCACGTTGGGATAAAGCTTCAGCCATTGAGCCTGGCGACGCAGGGTCTCCATATTCTCCTGACTGAGCGAGCTCACGTCATTGGGAAAGAAGATTCGATCGCCCACATTCAGGGCAAAATCCCGCTCAGATCCCGGTACAGCCTGCCCCGCCATGGCCGCCGACGGATCCGTCGGATTGTTGCTCTTGCTCGAGCATGCCGCGAGGGCCAGCAATGCTATGCCCACCACTGCGACCTTGGAGGCTGCGATCAAACGCATCATGACTCAGTTCCTACCCAATGTGTCCGTCAAACTGCAGATTTCCCCAGCGCCCGCTCGATCTCCGACAGACCCGCCTTGCAGCGACCCGGTCGCTTTCCCTCGCTAACGCGGCAGATCCCGCTTCCCCGAACGCAAGCTGCCCACCGCGCGACGGGGCGATTCGAACCGCCCCGGCTGCGAAGAGTATGGTTAATACTGTCCCCAGCTCACTTCAGCAAGGGCGACCATGCAGGATCGGACGCGAAGCTCGGCGTCTGGAGTTGCAGCTCGTTATATCCGGTCAAATCCACGGTCCAGATCTTGGGCCCACCGCCCTCCCCCTGGCTTTCGCGGAAGAACATCAGCACGCGTCCGTTCGGTGCCCATGTCGGACCTTCATTGTGGTATCCTTCGGTTAATATTCTCTCACCGGAGCCATCCGGACGCATCACTCCAATCAAAAATTTACCACTCATCTGCTTGGTGAAGGCGATCAAATCACCCCGCGGGGACCAGACCGGGGTCGAATAGCGGCCCTGTCCGAAACTGATGCGGCGCTGGCCCGAACCATCCGCATTCATGACGTAGATCTGCTGGGTGCCCTCGCGATCGGATTCGAACACGATCTGGCTGCCATCCGGGGAATAGCTCGGGCCAGTATCGATCGCGTTGGTGTTGGTGATCTGCTGCACCTGCTTGCTGCGCAGATCCATCGCATAGATGTGCGAATTGCCGCCCTCCTGCAGGCTCAGCACGATGCGCTGCCCGTCGGGCGAGAAGCGCGGCGCGAAGGCCATGTTCGGGAAAACGCCGACGATCTCACGCTGATTGGTCTCGATGTTCAGGAGGTAGACCCTGGGCTGCCCGCCGGCATAGGAGACATAGGTGATCTCCTGCGCGTTGGGACTGAAGCGCGGGGTCAGCACCAGATCATTCCCGTCCGTCAGATAGCGCAGATTGGCGCCATCCTGATCCATGATCGCCAGCTTCTTCACACGCCGGTCCTTGCGCCCGCTCTCATCGACGAAGACGACACGGCTGTCGAAATAGCCCTTTTCGCCGGTCAGGCGCTCATAGATCGCGTCCGCGATCATATGACCGATGCGCCGCCAATTGCGCGGTGTCGTGACGAATTGCAGGCCGAGCATTTGCTGTTGGGCAAACACGTCCCACAGGCGAAACTCCGCCTGCAATCGGCCATCCGGCAAGACGGTGCTCCGGCCGGTCACCAGCGCCTGGGCCTGGATGATGCGCCAATCGCCGAAGCGGGGCGGCTGATCGAAATTGCTGATCTGTTCGATAAAGGCCGACTGGGGGATGGATCTGAACAGCGCCGAACGCTCCAGATCCGCGGTGACCACCTGGGCGATATCGGCACCGTATTTCTGCGCATCCGGCGTCGCGCCGACGAAGCTCGGCAGCGCAATCGGGAGTGGCTGCGGCTGACCTTGGGTAATATCAAGCTCGAGGACGGCGTGAGCCGGCGCCGTGACCAGCATAATGGTTGCCGGGGCGAGAAAAATGGCCAGCAAAATGGCAGCCGCTTTCCTGAGCATGTCGCTCTTATTGTGGGGCATCTCTTCGCTCTTCTTAGGATCAGCTCGGGAACATATGGCTCGGATCGAAATTGAGAATGACATCCCGCCAGCTGTCGTATTTCTCCGGAGGCATTTGATAGGGCTGGCAGCGCAGGACCGCGCGGACAGCCGCATCGGCCGCCACCTGGAACAAGGGTGAACTGCTGCTATTGGTCACCTCGGGCTGCCCAACGACCGACCCATCGACGTTGAAGGCGATCCTCAGCTTGACCAACAGATTGGGGGCATCCATCACGCCGGTCGGCGGATTCCAACAGCGCTGGATCTGACTTCGCAGCCATTCGCGCTCATCGGCCGTGATGGCGTTATCGGTGCCGATCATGCTGGTCCGCTCTGCGCGGAGCGGCGTGCCGGTCTCAATCGGTGTGTCTTGCGCCGCGCTCGCCTCATCGGGGATCTTGTTCAGGAGGGCCGCGATGTCGTCCGGGTTGAACTCGCGCTCGGGTTTCTTCTTCTCGACCACCTTAGGTGCCGGCGGCTTCGGCTTGACCTTCGGCTTTGGCTTGGGCTGCGCTTCCGCCTTCTTGTCCGGCGCCTTCTCGGGCACGGGCTCAGGCTCCGGAGAGACCGCAGGAGGCGCGGGCTCGGGTTCGGCCGGCTTGGGCGGTGCTTCCGCCTCGGCTTGCTTCACTGGCTTGGGCTCGGGCTGAGGCTCAGGTGCCGGCGCCTTGACGGCTTCGGTCGGCTTTGGCGCAGGCTCCGGCTTGGGCTTTGCCTTCTGCACCTCTTCCTTCGGCTTGGGCGGCGCGATCTTTTCGGCAGGCTTCTCCGGCGCATCCTTGCTGACCGCCTGGCGCTTCGAGACCTCACTCAAGGTGATGAGCTCGACCGGAACGGCCGGAGGCATCGCCTCCTCCAAACTCTTCGTCGTCGGCAAAGCGATCACGCATGCCAACATGATGGCGACGTGGAGAATAAAGGATGTGGTGACGCTCCAGCGCATCGCTTTCGTCAGCTCTCATTCTCCGGCTCGTTGACGAGGCCGATGCGCTTGAACCCGGCAGCGCTCAGTGATCCCATCACCCGCGCCACAGTTCCATAGTCAACGTTCTTATCGCCCCGGACATAGATCCGCTCGTCGTAGCCCTGGTTGGTTATGGCCTCCAATTTCGGCACCAGTGTGTCGAGGGTAATCTCGGTGTCCTGCAGAAAGATCTTGCCCTCAGCATTGATCGATACAGTCAGAGGCTCTTTGTCACCTTCGAGAGGATTGCCGCTACTTTCCGGCAACTCGACGGGAACGCCAACGGTCAAGAGCGGAGCCGCCACCATGAAGATGATCAGCAGCACGAGCATGACGTCGACCAGCGGCGTCACGTTGATTTCGCTCATCGGCGCGTGCGAAGAGCGCCTGCGGCGGCCATTGCGCCGAAGGCCGCCATTGTTCATCTGAATGCCTGCGCCCATGCTCGATACCCCTTCGGTGAAATCGACCTGCGATCAGCTGCGCTCGTCGAGCTGCCGCGAGATGATCGCCGAGAATTCGTCCGCGAAGTTTTCCAACCGCAGTCCGATCTTGCCCATGTCGTTGCTGAGCTTATTATAGAAGATCACCGCTGGAATCGCGGCGATCAGGCCGATTGCAGTGGCAAAAAGCGCTTCCGCGATGCCCGGAGCAACAACAGCCAGATTGGTGTTCTTGCTCGAGGCAATCGCCTGGAACGAGCTCATGATGCCCCAAACGGTGCCAAACAGGCCGATAAAGGGCGCGGTCGAGCCCACAGTGGCGAGAAACAGCAAACGGCTCTCCAGCCTGGACATCTCCTTCTGGAGCTGGACGTCCATCACCTTTTCGATGCGCTTCTGAACGCCTTGGAAGCCCGCGCGGATCGCACTTTCCTGGCTGCGCTTCCATTCGCGCATCGCAGCCATGAACAGCGCGGCCATGCCATGATTGGTGCGCGGCCCTAAGGTCAAATAGAGGTCTTCGAGAGACTGCCCCGACCAGAACATCTGCTCGAAACGGTCCGTGGCGCGCTTTGTGCGCGCGATCAACGCGTATTTCTCGAAGACGATAGCCCAGGTCCAGATCGAAGCGGCGATCAGACCCAACATGACAATCTTCACGACAATATGCGCTTGCAAAAACAGAGACAGCAGCGAGTAATCCGCCTGCTGTGCAGCGCCTTGAGCCAGCTCCACTTCCATTCACTTCCTCGGATTGCAACCGGAACGCATGCCTCAAGCCCGGGCCGACCCCTATAGGCATGGTTAATTCACCAAGCCCTTCAAGTTTGTCCAAACTGCGGCGCACAAAGAACTCCGGCCCGATCCCCCGCCCCAAGTGCAACGCCTTGGTCCGGCGCGGTGCTCGGTTGTGTCACAAAACCACGTTAGGGTTAACAACCGATTTACTTTGGCTGCTCTTGGCGGGCAATGCGCGGTGCGATCCTCGAGGAGAGATCGGGAGGCAACCGACGAGGCCGGCCGTTGCCGTCCACGATGGCCACGGTGACCTGCAGTTCGAACAGCCGCTCATCGCCGCGGTAGATCGTCTGCTCGAGCTCCAGACGCGCGCCCGACATTGCGGTGGCAACGGTCAAGACTTCGAGCACGTCGTCGATGATGGCAGGCCTGAAGAAATCAGCTTGCAGCCTGCGTACGGCGAAGCCGAGCGCCATGCCGGAGCTGGCGTCTCCTGCGCGCATCAATTCATGGTGATGAAGGCCCAAGAGGCGCAGCCAGTCGGAGCGGGCCCGCTCGCAGAACTTCAAATAATTCGCATGATAGACGAAGCCGGAAAAATCCGTGTCCTCATAATAGATCCGCACAGGCAGGCGGTGACCGGTGCCGTCGAGATGACCGGCAAGATCCGGCCAGCGCTCGGTGGCGGGCTTAGATCGGCTCATCCTCGTCTCCGAACAGCTCGGATTGAACAGTTGAGAACCGTCCCGGCACCGCAAGCCCGAGATGGGCAAAGGCCTGCTGCGTGAGCACACGGCCACGGGGGGTCCGGTTGACGAAACCCTGCTGGATGAGGAAGGGTTCTATGATCTCTTCAATTGCGTCCCGGGGCTCGCTGAGGGACGCGGCCACGGTCTCGATGCCGACAGGTCCACCGCCGAAATTGATGGCGATGCATTCGAGATAACGGCGATCCAACATGTCGAGGCCACGCTTGTCGACTTCCAGCATCTGCAGGGCCTCATCGGCCGCCTTAGCATCGATCCGCTCGATGCCCGCCACATTGGCGAAGTCCCTCACCCGTCTGAGCAGGCGGCCGGCGATGCGAGGTGTTCCCCGGGACCGGCGAGCGATTTCGCGCGCGCCGCTATCGCTCATGGCGACACCAAGCACACCCGCACCGCGACGAACGATGCCGAGCAGCTCATCCTCGGTATAGAAGTCAAGCCGAATGGGTATGCCGAAGCGGTCGCGCAACGGGGTGGTCAACAGCCCTGATCGGGTGGTGGCGCCGACCAGGGTGAACCGCGCGAGATCGATACGGACCGAGCGTGCGGCGGGGCCTTCGCCGATAATGAGGTCCAGCTGGAAATCCTCCATGGCGGGATAGAGGATCTCCTCAACCGCCGGGTTGAGGCGGTGGATCTCGTCGATGAAGAGAACGTCGCGGTCTTCCAGATTGGTGAGCAGGGCTGCGAGGTCTCCGGCCTTGGCGATGACGGGACCTGATGTCGCGCGGAAGTTCACGCCAAGCTCGCGAGCCACGATCTGGGCGAGTGTCGTCTTGCCCAGGCCGGGCGGTCCGGCGAACAAGACATGGTCGAGGGCTTCACCACGGCTGCGTGCGGCTTCGATAAACACGCGGAGATTGGCCTTTGCCCGGCTTTGGCCGACAAAGTCCTCGAGCTTCAGCGGGCGCAGTGTGGTATCGCCCTTATCCTCGTCGCGCTCGCCGCGGTCCATCAGACGTGCATTCATGAGGCGAGCTCCCGAAGCGCAGCGCGGATCAGCTGCTCAGTCTTGGCCTCCTCGCCAAGTTTGGCCACGGCCGAGGCGACTGCCTGGCCGGCCTGCACCTGGGCATAGCCCAGATTGACCAGTGCCGAAACAGCTTCGCTGAGCGGAGCACCACCGGCCACAGCGGCTTCGGCGGTCGCCTGCAGCCGTGTCAGGCCCGGATCAGCCAATTGCAAGGCCGGCGCCTTGTCTCGCAGCTCGGTGACAATGCGCTGCGCGACCTTCGGTCCTATGCCAGGAGCGCGTGCGATCGAGGCCTTATCCTGCATAGCAATGGCATTGGCCAGTTCGGTGGCGCTCAAGGTAGAGAGGAGCGCCAGAGCAACCCTCGTCCCCACGCCCTGGACGGATTGCAGGAGCCTGAACCATTCGCGCTCGGTGCCACTGGTAAACCCGAACAGCCGGATCTGATCCTCGCGAACATGTGTCTCGATGGCGAGCGCAACGGCCTCGCCGGGGCGGGGCAAAGCAGACAAGGTCTTGGCGGAGCAGCTGACCTGGTAGCCGACGCCATGGACATCGATGATGACCCAATCCTCGCCGAAGCTGTCGACGATCCCCTTGAGCTTGCCAATCATGACCCGTCGCCCCTCACAGACGTGCCGCCGCCAATGCCCGCCCGGCAGCCCCGGTGCGGTGATGCGCATGGGTGATCGCCACCGCCAATGCGTCGGCGGCGTCGCTGCCGGTCACCTTGCAGCGCGAGAGCAGGAGCTGGACCATTTCATGGACCTGAACCTTTTCTGCATGTCCAGTGCCGACGATGGATTTCTTCACGGCATTCGGCGCGTATTCCGCGACGGTGAGCCCGGCGGATGCCGGAACCAGCAGGCACACGGCGCGCGCATGACCTAGCTTCAGTGTCGCGCGCGCGTCCTTGTTGACGAAAGTCTCCTCCACCGCGGCCTCATGGGGTCGCCACTCCTGGACGATGAGGCTGAGCTTGGCATGGAGGTCGAGTAGGCGCCCGGCGAGCGGGCGCTGATCGTCGACTTTCACGGTGCCATGAGCAATGTGGACGAGCCGGCTGCCGGATTGCTCGATGACACCCCACCCGGTCCGCCGCAAGCCAGGATCAATGCCAATAATGCGAATCGCCAACTGCGCCATGCAGGATCAATAACGCAAAGCCTGAGCGGAACCAAAGCAGAACCTCAGGGACTGGAGAACTCTGTTCGGCCTTGACCTCGTTCAGGCACTCAGATGAGAGTCGTGGTCAGGTAGTTGATAGGGCCGAGGCGCGACGTCATGGATTTAACCGCTCTGCTGATCTTTGCCGGCGCGCTGGTGGTCGCAGCAGGATCGCCCGGTCCAAGCATAGCAGCACTCGTGGCCAGGGTTCTTACCCGTGGGCCGCGCGATGTCCTGCCATTCCTTGCGGCCATGTGGGTTGGCGAGGCGATCTGGCTGTCATTGGCCGTATGGGGCCTGTCCGCCATTGCCCAGTCGTTTCATATGATCTTCCTGGGCATCAAATGGGCCGGCGTGCTCTATCTGATGTTTCTCGCCTGGAAGATGTGGAAAGCACCGGCGGACGTGGAGCAGGGAACGGTGCCGGAGCGTGGATCCGCGCTCAAACTGTTCGCGGCCGGCATGGCGGTCACGCTGGGAAATCCCAAGATCATGATGTTCTATATGGCGCTGCTGCCGACCATCATCGATCTCAAAAACCTGAATATGCTCGGCTGGGCGGAGCTCACCGCAACCATGATGGTGGTGCTCATCGCCATCGATCTCTCCTGGGTCGCGCTTGCGGCGCGGGCGCGGCTGTTTCTGCGCAATCCCAGGGCCATGCGTGTGGTGAACCGATGCAGCGCAGGTCTGATGGCTGGCGCTGCAACGGCAATCGCGGCGAAATAGCCGGTCAGGGAACCGGATAGGAATGCGGTGTCACGCCGCCGTCAGCTTGGCCATAACCTCATCGCTGACCTCGAAGTTCGAATAGACATTCTGCACGTCATCATCATCTTCGAGGGCGGAGATCAGCTTCAGCATGCTCTGGGCACGCTCCTCATCGACGGGCGCCATGGTTTGCGGCAGCCAGAGCGCACGGACCGTATCGGCCTCACCCAGGCGCTCCTGCAGGTTGGCGGAGACCTCGCTCAGATCCTCAAAGGCGCAGGTGATGAGGTGACCGCTTTCATCGGATTGGACGTCCTCGGCACCTGCATCTATGGCCGCTTCGAGCACCGTCTCGGCATCGCCGGCCTCGGGCTTGTACTTGATCTGCCCGACGCGGTTGAACATGAAGGAGACCGAGCCCGTTTCACCAAGATTACCGCCGAATTTGGTGAAATAGGAGCGAACCGTGCTGGCAGTGCGGTTGCGATTGTCGGTGAGGGCCTCGACAATGACCGCAACCCCGCCGGGTCCATAACCTTCGTAGCGGATCTCTTCGTAATTGTCCGCCTCACCGCCGCTCGCCTTCTTGATGGCGCGCTCGATATTGTCCTTCGGCATGTTCTCGGCGCGCGCATTCTGAATGGCCAGCCTCAGCCGGGCATTGCTCGCGGGATCCGGTCCTCCAGCCTTCGCCGCCACCGTGATCTCGCGGGAGTGCTTCGAGAAGATCTTGGCGCGCTTTGCATCCTGCGCACCCTTGCGATACATGATGTTCTTAAATTGCGAATGGCCGGCCATCTCTCGATCTCTGCTTCAGCTGCTCACGGCTTTATAGGCGCGGATTGGGATGAAATCCAGCTCAGGAGAGCCAGAACGAGGGCAAGACAGGCTCAAGCCGCCCGCCGACGCGGATGGGCGCAATCGCTCTGGCCAAGCCGGTCTCATCATCGATCTCGACGCCGACACCGCACAAGGTCCCCTCTCCACTTGCGGGTTCGAACCGTCCCGTCGCCAATTTGCGGGTGAAGCGGATGAGAGGCTCCTCGCTATCCATGCCGATGATGGAATTGTAATCGCCGGTCATGCCGGCATCCGTCATATAGGCTGTACCATGGGGCAGGATCTGGTGGTCGGCGGTCGGCACATGGGTGTGGGTGCCCACAACCAGGCTGGCGCGACCATCGGCGAAATGCCCAGCGCCCATCTTCTCCGATGTTGCCTCGGCATGGAAATCGATCACAGAGGCATCGCAGACCTGCTTCAGCGGGCAATTCTCCAGCTCGCGATCCATGGCCGCAAAGGGGTCATCGAGCGGATCCATGAACAGGCGGCCCATGACATTCATCACAAGCACGGAACGGCCCTCGCCGGTCGAGAACAGCCCCACGCCGCGGCCAGGGGTTGCGGGGGGATAGTTTAGGGGACGAAGAAGCGTAGGCTCACGCTCAATGAAAATCAGCGTTTCCCGCTGGTCGAAGGCGTGATTGCCCAAAGTGACGACATCGGCGCCCGCGTTGCGAATATCCCGGAAGATTTCTTCGGTGATGCCGAAGCCGCCAGCCGCGTTCTCGCCATTCACAATCACGAAATCGGCAGCGAGCTGATCGCGCAGCTTCGGCAGCCGCTCATAAAGCACCTTGCGCCCGGATCGACCGACCACATCTCCTATGAATATCAATCGCATTCGGGCCCTTTCGCCGCTTGATCCCGGGCGGGGTAGATTGCACCCTGCTCAGTCAGGATCCAGTCCAACGGCTGATCCAGCCGGCCGCGCGGTACGGATTCGATCTCCTGACCAGCAAATGCGATGCCAATGGCGGTAACCCGCTTTTTCGCCCGCAATGTCTCCAGCGTGCGATCGTAAAAGCCGCCGCCATAGCCCAGGCGGTAGCCTTGCCGATCGAAGGCCAGCATGGGCACGAGCACGATATCGGGCTCGACGAGCTCGGCGTGATCCTGCGGCACGTGAATGCCGAAATGGCCGGGGATCGTCTCATCGCCAGGGGTCCAGCGCCGGAAAATCAGGGGTTCCTCAGGCGCCGTAATCACCGGAAGCGCCGCTATCCAGCCAGAGGTGGAGAGTGCTGTGACCAGTGGCATCACATCGATCTCGCTGCGATAGGCGTGAAAACCGGCGGCAATCCGCCCGCCACCCGCGCCCAACAGGTCGGCACCGATGCGAGCAAGCGCCTCACTCGCGGGCTTAGCCGCAGCAGCATGGAGTTTGGCGCGCGCGGCCGCAGCAGAGCGGCGGGCCAATGTCTTGCGTTCGGCCAATGGGGCCGGTGTATCTTGCAACATTACCCCGTCTTTGCAGACCGGCAGGCCAAATCTGTTTTCTTTGCAGGCGTGGTCCAATGCCTGCGAGAAGGGCCGAGCCGCCCTGGCCGTTGGAGGATACGATCCCGGGTCCCTACTAGCGTAGGTGGGCGCCGTTTGAAAGAGGCCACGGCCTCAGCCAGGGACAGCTCCCATTGAGATCGTTTATAGGCCCCAGGGAACTTTGATCTCCTGACGCACCGGGCAGCCCGTGCCGATAATCTAGTCGCGCGGTTGTCGAAAATCCAGCGGATCCATGCAGAAATCAGTCGGTCTGTTCGCTGTATTCCTGCGAGAGCTTCTCCAGCCGGATTGCAGCAGTGGTGATCCGTTCGGCGACGCGCTCATCTTGCTGCCGGCTGCGCTCGATCGCTGCCATGCGCGCATCGCGCAGGCCACCGATCTCGTCCTGTAGCGCTTCGATGTGGCGCAACGCGTCGGCCAATTTGTCAGCCACGGTGAGACCGGCCATCAGCAAGAGCCTGATATCGCCCACCTGGCCCACATGGCGCTTCAGCTTGCTGACTTCGCTATCGAGAAGCTGCGCCAGTTCCAGCAGATGCTCTTCCTCGCCGGGTCCACACTCCATAGTGTAAGGGCGATCGTTCACCCGAACGACAACCTGAGCCATTTGATCGGAATCTCCGAGAAAAGGTGGAGGCGATACGCATTATTGCTCACCGAGTACGGACCGAATTCGGCTCACAGCGTCGTCTACCTTGTGGAGAGCCTTGGCGTTGGCCTGCTCGAGGTCCTGGTTTCGCGACCGAAGCTCCTCGTTTTCCAGCCTCAGCGCTTCAAGTTCGGCGTGCAGCCGTTCACTGTCGCTCGAGCCCTCTCCAGAACGCTCGCCCGATTCCCGTGACCGCCGCTGGGACCGCAAAACTTCCTCTAGCCGAGCGACAGCTTCTTCGAAGCGCGCCAATGCACTGTCCAGCTTTGTGGACTCCGCCATCGTGTTCCGTCGCTATCCCTCGATCATCACACCGGGTTGCCTCTGATCCGGCGATTCGTAAAGATTAGGCTTGCGCCGGGCACAGCGTCAACTGCGACCCAGGCCGAATACGGACAATTCAGCGTGCTAATCAGCCGCCGGAGGCTCCGGTGGCTGCGACCGCCGGGTTTTGCCCTGCGAGCTGACGGGCCTTGAAGCTCCGTACACGCAGTTCCGCCTCGGTGCGCTGCTGGTCGGTCAGTTTTGCGATCAAGCCGTCGAGCTCTGAATCGGTGCGGCCGCCTTCCCGGGCGAGAATGTTCCACTTGGCGCCTTCGACCGGATCCTGCTCGACACCGCGGCCGGCAATATAGAGATGTGCCAGTCGGTTCTGGGCCACCACGTTACCCCGCTGCGCGGCAACCAGGAGCCATTGGGCCCCGACCTTTTCGTCCTTCTGCACACCCTCGCCGCGGAACACCATGATGCCATAGTCCAGTGCCGCGTCCGCCAGGCCCTGGGATGCGGCCTTGGAGATCCAGGTGCCGGCCTGCACCATGTCCTTGGTCACGCCACGGCCTTCCGCGTAGAGAACGCCGAGATTGTACTGAGCATCCGCCAGCCCCTGCTCGGCTGCCTTGCGGAACCATTCGGCGGATTTCGCCCAATCCTGCTCATAACCAGCCGCACCGGCATAGAGCAGAGCCAGGTTGTGCTGAGCCGGTGCATAGCCTGCCTCAGCTGCTTGCGTCAGCAGGTCGTGGGCCTTCGTCAGATCTTTTTCGCCGGTGCGCCCATCAATCAGCATGAGGGCGATCGCCACCATCGCGCCGGTATGACCCCGTTTTGCGGCCTGCTCGTACCAACGCAGGGCCATGTCCTGGTCGCGCGGCACGCCCAGCCCACTCTCATAAAGATTGGCGATGAAGGCCTGCGCCTCGGGATCACCAGCATCACCCAGCGGCGTTGCCTCCCGGAAGGCGCGCGCATAGTCACCCGCTTCGGCCGCCTTGATCACGGAGGCCATATCGGCGTAAGCCGCAGATGCACAGCCAAATGCAAGGGCAAAGGCCAAACTCGCCCAAAGCTTTCGGGAATGGTCATTCATCGCGCGAGACCTCGTCGATCACGGCGTTGCATCGGGACATTATCTCACTCGCGGCTCGCGCGGAGTTCCACATCTCGTCGGCGGGCCGGATGAACTCGACACCCAGCCCGGCGTGACGGCGGACAGCCGCCTCCTCGTTCGGCGCGAAAGCAACGCAAGGCACTTCGAACACTTCCGCCCACCACCCCAAGAGCGAGAATTCGGGATCATCCTCGCCAGATTCCTGCTCGTCCGACACGGCAGCAGGGGGATACGTCTCATCAAAGGCGACGTATTCAGCACCCGCCTCGCCCAGCTCCATTGCCGCATGGCGAGACTGA
Source organism: Rhodoligotrophos sp. CJ14 (assembly GCF_038811545.1). GTDB lineage: Bacteria > Pseudomonadota > Alphaproteobacteria > Rhizobiales > Im1 > Rhodoligotrophos > Rhodoligotrophos ferricapiens. The sequence continues at coordinate 3,478,655 of NZ_CP133319.1, read as the reverse complement.
CCGCAAAACACGCCCACGATACGCCCGTCTCCGACGATTGAACGCACCTCTCGATAGCGAGCCAGGTCTGCTTGGATCTGCACCCCGTCTGCCCCGAGCTCTACCGCCAGTTCAGGAGCATCGTGCAAAAGAACGGCGAGATTATGGGCATGGGCGAGGGACTGGACAGCTTCCATCCTGGCGCGAATGGACACGCTATCCTTGCCTCGGACCAGCAAACAGGCGGCATCACCAGATCGCAAGGCAGCGGCCAAGGTCTCGTAAAGCAGCGCTGGTGCGATATCTTCGGGGCTCACCAGAAACAGGCGCGGGCGAACCTTCTCAACAGCCGGTTCGCCCTTCTTGCCACGATGTTTCTTCTTGCCCCGAGTCTTTCCGGCAGGCTTGGTGCGGGCCATGACCTCAGCGGCCCGGCTTACGCCGCCTTTTCAAGCTCTGCCGACCAGCGCCCCGCGGCAGCGAGGCTGTTCATGCGGGCGCGGTGGGAGAAGGCCCGCTGGCCGGCCGCCACGTTCTCAGCCTTACCATTCCAGGCTTTGAGTGCCGCAGCTTGGAGCGCGCGGCCATAGGAGAACGACAGAGTCCAAGGCAGATCGAAGGCAGAATTCATGGCCGAGAGATGGGCTGTAGCCAACTCATCGGATTGGCCGCCGGACAGGAAGACAATGCCCGGGACCGCCGCCGGAACCGTGCGCTTCAGCACCTGTACCGTGCGTGCGGCAACCTCCTCCACGCTGGCCTGCTGCGGGCACTCCATGCCGGATATGACCATGTTCGGCTTCAGCAGCGATTGCTCGAGAACGACGCCCTGCAGCGCCAGCTCAGCATAAAGCGTATGGAGCACCGCTTCGGTGACTTCGGTGCAGCGATCAATGGTGTGATCACCATCCATCAACACTTCCGGCTCGACGATCGGAACGAGCTTCGCTTCCTGCGCAATGGCTGCGTAGCGGGCGAGCGCATGCATGTTGGTCACAATGCAAGCCCGGCTCGGTATGTTCTTGCCGATGGAAATGACGGCACGCCATTTCGTGAAGCGGGCACCGAGCTGGTAATATTCTTCACAGCGGGCGCGGAGCCCATCGAGGCCTTCGGTTATCGTCTCACCGGGGTGACCAGCGAGCGGCTTGGCGCCGACGTCGACCTTGATGCCCGGAATCGAGCCCGCCTCATTCAAGATATCGACGAAGCGGGTGCCATCCTTCGCGCTCTGGCGGAGGGTCTCGTAATAGAGAATGGTGCCGGAGATGTAGTTCCTCATCGCCTCGGTGGACCGGAACAGCATCTCGCGATAATCACGGCGCGTCTCCTCGGTCGAGGCAAGGCCGATGCTGTCGAAGCGCTTCTTGATGGTCCCGCCGCTCTCGTCGGCTGCGAGAATGCCCTTGTTATCCGCCACCAAGGCCTGCGCTACCTGTTCTAGGGTCATGGTCATGATGTGGTCCTCGTGTATCGTTCCGGGCAAATTATTCTGCGATTATGCTGCAAGCTGATGGCAATCTGGAAGGCGTAACTCACGCAGAAGGCGTTTTCTGCAAAACCGTCACGCCGGGCAGCTCCTTGCCTTCCAGCCATTCGAGGAAGGCACCGCCCGCAGTGGAGACATAGGTGAAGTCATCCGCAACGCCGGCGTGGTTCAAGGCCGATACGGTATCGCCACCGCCCGCCACCGAGAGCAGCTTGCCCTCACGGCTGAGCTTTGCGGCATATTGAGCCGCGGCGACCGTGCCCCGGTCAAATGGCTCAAGCTCGAACACGCCGAAAGGTCCGTTCCAGACCAGGGTCTTCGCCCGGTCAAAGCACGCCTTGATGTGCTCGAGCGTTTTCGGGCCGATGTCGAGGATCCGCTCCTTGGCGTTCACATCCGAGATATCGACGGTGCGGTGGTGGGCATGGGGCTTGAAGTCCTCCGCAACCACAGCATCGACCGGCAGCAGGATCTCACAGCCGCGTTCGCCTGCCTGCTTCAAAATCTCGCGAGCTTCGTTCACCAGCTCGTGCTCACAGAGCGAGCGACCAACCGGCTTGCCCTGAGCGAAGAGGAAGGTGTTGGCCATGCCACCGCCGATGATCAGAGTGTCAACACGCGAGGTGAGATGGCCGAGGACTTCAAACTTGGTCGAGATCTTGGCGCCGCCCACCACGGCCACCAATGGCCGTTGCGGATGTTCCAGGGCGGCAGTCAGCGCGCCAACCTCCGCTTCCATCGCCCGGCCGGCGACGGACGGCAGGAAATGGGCGATGCCCTCGGTTGAGGCATGGGCACGATGGGCTGCCGAAAAGGCATCGTTCACGTAGATATCGCCGAGATCGAGCAGCCGCTTGACGAAGCTGGGCTGGTTCGCCTCTTCGCCCTTATGAAAGCGCGTGTTCTCCAGAAGCAGCACCTGGCCCGGCTTGGCATCGGCGACAGCGCGCGTCGCCTTGCCGTTTTCCCAATTCGTCTCAATGAAGGTGACCGGCATGCCGAGCGCCTTCGACAGAGGCTCGGTAACCACCCGCAGTGACATGTCCGGCACGACGGTTCCCTTCGGCCGACCGAGATGGGAGAGAAGGATGACGGTGGCGCCGCGCTCCACCAGTTCCTTGATGGTCGGTACGACCCGCGCGATGCGGGTCGCGTCCTGTACCTCGTCGCCTTTCAGTGGCACGTTCAGGTCGACGCGCAGCAGCACCCGCTTGCCCTTTACGTCGACGTCATCGAGTGTCCGAAAAGTCATAATCCGCCCCCCGCAGATGATTCAGAGCGCGCCCCAATAGGCGGCCGTGTCGTTCATGCGGCAGGAGAAGCCCCATTCATTGTCGTACCAGCCGGCAACGCGAATGAGGGTTTTGTCGACGATCTGTGTCTGGGTGAGGTCGAACACACAGGATGCGGCGCTGTGGTTGAAGTCGGTCGAGACCAGCGGCACGTCGCAGGTTTCAAGGACGCCTTTGAGCTTGCCATTAGCCGCCTGGCGCATAGCGTCATTGATCTCCTCGACCGCGACGGCGCGGCTGGGCACGAAGACCAGATCGACCATCGAGACATTCGGCACGGGCACGCGGACGGAGGTACCATCGAGCTTGCCTTTCAGCTTGGGCAGCACCTCGCCCACAGTCTTGGCCGCACCGGTCGTGGTCGGGATCATCGACATGGCCGCGGCGCGGGCCCGACGCAGATCCTTGTGGCTGTTGTCCAGCAGACGCTGGTCCGTGGTGTAGGCATGGATGGTGGTCATATAGCCACGCTCGATGCCACAGAAGTCGTCCAGCACCATGGCCATGGGCGCGAGGCAGTTGGTGGTGCAGGAGGCATTCGAGACGATGGTGTTCTCAGCCTTCAGCGCCTCGTGATTGACGCCGTAGACCACGGTCAGATCCGCGCCCTTGGCCGGGGCCGAGCACAGCACCTTCTTGGCGCCGCGCTCAAGGTGAATGGATGCCTTCTCACGGCTGTTGAATTTGCCGGTGCATTCAAGCACCACATCCACGCCGAACTTGCCCCAGTCGAGCTCGGCCGGGTTCTCGATGGCGGTGAAGGGAATACGTCCAGTGCCGATGTCGAGGTAATCCTCACCACCGGTTACCTGCCCGGGGAAACGGCCATGCACGCTGTCATATTGGAAGAGGTGGGCTGCGGTGCCGGCATTCGTCCGGTTGTTGATGGCGACCATCTCCATATCCTTGCGGCCCGATTCCGCAAAGGCCCGGAGAACGAGGCGGCCGATACGGCCGAACCCATTGATGGCGACGCGAACGGTCATTCTCGACGTTTCCCTGAAATGCGATGGAGGTGCATGTCCTCCATCCCGCGAAAGTCAACCCGATTGCTTGCTAGCAGCAATTTGCGACAGGACGGCCGCCGTTGCGGCTTCTGCCGTAATTCCGAAGTGACGATAAAGTTCCTGATAAGGTCCGCTGGCCCCGAAAGTATGCATGCCGATGAAGATGCCATCGGGGCCGATGAAGCGCTCCCAGCCCATGGAAATGGCCGCCTCGATGGCGACGCGGTGGGTTTCCGTCCCGAGAACCGCATTGCGATAGTCAGCCGGCTGGCGGGCGAACAACTCGAAGCTCGGCACCGATACCACGCGGGTGAGATGGCCCCGTTTGTCGAGATCGGCCTTGGCAGCCAATGCAATCTCAACCTCGGAACCGGAGGCGAAGATCACGACCTCGCTTTCTCCCTCGGCGCTGGCAATCTCGTAGGCGCCGCGGGCGCAGAGGTTCTCATCGTCTGCCTCGTGCCGGGCGGGGCTGAGATTCTGCCGGGTCAGGGCAAGCACCGAAGGGCCCGTCTTGTTTTCCAGGGCGATTTGCCAGCACTCGGCCGTTTCCATTGCATCGGCGGGCCGGAGCACCAGCAGATTGGGTATGGCCCGCAATGCAGCCAGATGCTCGACCGGCTGGTGGGTGGGCCCATCCTCGCCAAGGCCGATGGAATCATGGGTGAGCACGTAGATCACCCGCTGATGCATCAGCGCCGACAGCCTGATGGACGGCCGGCAGTAATCGGAAAAGATCAGGAAGGTACCGCCATAGGGGATCAGCCCCTTGTGGAGGGCGATACCATTCATGGCGGCGGCCATGCCGTGCTCGCGAATGCCATAGTGGATGAAGCGTCCCGAGAAATCATCGGGCGTCACCTCCTTCAACCCCGAGGACCGGGTGTTGTTGGAGGGGGTCAAATCGGCCGAGCCACCGACGGTCTCCGGCAGAATCGGGTTGATTGCGTCGAGCACCTGCTGAGAGGCGACCCGGGTGGCAATCTTCGGGCGTTCGGCCGCGATTTTCCGCTTCAACGCCCCGATGGCGCTTGTGAAGGCGCCGGGAAGATCACCCCGCAGCCGACGCTCGAATTCGGCGCGGGTTTCCATGTCGAGCGCCTGGACATTCTGCTCCCATGTGCGGCGGTGCCTGCAGGAGCGAATGCCGGCAATGCGCCAGAGGTCGCGAATCTCAGTGGGAATGACGAAGGGCTCGTCCGGCCATCCCAGCGCTTTGCGGGCGGCTGCCACTTCGTCCGGCCCCAGAGGCGAGCCATGCACACCAGACGTGCCCTGTTTCTTCGGCGCGCCATAGCCGATGACGGTCCGGCAGGCGATCAGCGACGGCCGGCTTTCCGCGCGGGCCGCTGCTATGGCATTGGCGATTGCGTTCGGGTCATGGCCGTCGATGGCCATGGTATGCCAGCCGGATGCCTCGAAGCGCTCCAGCTGGTTTGTCGAATCCGACAGCGAGACCGGCCCGTCGATGGAGATGCCGTTATCGTCGAACAGGACGATGAGCTTGGCGAGCTTCAGGTGGCCAGCCAGGGCTAGCGCCTCCTGACTGATCCCCTCCATGAGATCGCCATCGCTCGCGAGGACATAAGTGTAGTGGTCCACGACGGCGCTGCCGAAGCGCGCCTGGAGCAGCCGCTCAGCGATCGCCATGCCGACCGCATTGGCAAATCCCTGGCCGAGTGGACCGGTGGTGGTCTCGATGCCCGCAGCAAAACCATATTCCGGATGGCCGGCGGTCTTGGAGCCCAATTGGCGAAAGCGCTTGATCTCCTCGATCGTCATATCGTCATAGCCGAGGAGATGCAGCAGGCCATAGAGCAGCATCGAGCCGTGGCCCGCCGAGAGCACGAAGCGGTCACGGTCCGGCCAGTGGGGCACCGTGGCATCAAACTTAAGGAAGCGCGTGAACAGCACCGTCGCAATGTCCGCCGCGCCCATGGGCAAGCCCGGATGGCCCGAATTCGCGGCCTGGACGGCGTCCATGGCCAGCACTCTCAAGGCGTTGGCCATGCGATTGTGTTTGGTGATGTCGATCGTGCCGTCGCTTTGCGATGTCGTCGTTGGCGTCGAAGCCGCCGGGTTGCCTGAACTCATCCGTGATGCCGAGTGTTGAAAAAGCAGGTGCCACACATAACAGCTGCCGATGCTGAGTCAACGGCCGTGACCGGCTGATCGCGCCGGCGTATCACTCCCCTGCGCGGTTTTTAATGCATCAGCGAGGCAGAGTTGCTAGGTAACGCGCCAACGCCCCCGCTAACCCATGCCGGCGCGGCGGCCTCAGGACTATACCGAAACGGTGAAGCGATGAAGATCAACGGCAACGAAATCCGCCCGGGTAATGTGATTCAGCATGACGGCGGCCTCTGGGTCGCAGTCAAGACACAGCATGTGAAGCCTGGCAAGGGCGGCGCCTATGCTCAGGTCGAATTGAAGAACCTGGTCGACAACCGCAAGCTCAATGAGCGCTTCCGCTCGTCGGAGACTGTGGAGAAGGTGCGCCTGGAACAGAAGGACTATCAGTTCCTCTATCCCAATGGCGAGATGCTGGTGTTCATGGATCAGGAAACCTACGAGCAAATCGAGCTTCCGGTGGAATTCGTCGGCGAGCGCGCGGCCTTCCTCCAGGACGGCATGAAGGTGACCGTGGAGAGCCATGAGGGCAAGCCGCTCGGTATTTCCCTGCCGGATCAGGTGACGCTCACGGTCGCTGAAGCCGATGCCGTCGTGAAGGGTCAGACCGCTTCCTCATCCTATAAGCCGGCCGTTCTAGAGAACGGCATCCGCATCATGGTGCCGCCATTCATCACAGCCGGTGAGCGGGTCGTTGTGGATACGAACGAAGTCGCTTATGTACGCCGGGCGGACTAGTTTCGACGACAAAGATGCTTCCAGCCGCGAGACCTGAACACCGTCACTGAACAGGATGGTAGCGCTCGTGCCCAATGGGGCCCCGGCTGGAACTCAATTCGGAAAGACGGGAATTTCATGCGCTCGGCATTGCTCAATGTCATGGTCCAGGCTGCCCGAAAAGCGGCCCGGCGGCTCCAGAGAGATTTCGGCGAGGTCGAGAACCTGCAGGTCTCGATGAAGGGCCCCGCCGATTTCGTTTCCAATGCCGACCGTCAGGCCGAGGATACGCTGAGAGAAGAGCTTTCCCGGGCGCGGCCGGGCTATGGCTTCGTTCTCGAAGAACGGGGCGAGATAAAGGGGACCGATCCCAACCACCGCTGGATCATCGATCCGCTGGATGGCACCACGAATTTCCTGCACGGCATTCCGCATTTCGCGATTTCGATCGGGCTCCAGCGAGACGACATGATCGTTGCGGGCCTCATCTACAATCCGGTGTCGGATGAAATGTTCACGGCGGAACGAGGCCGCGGTGCTTTTCTGAATGATCGCCGGCTGCGGGTCGCTGCCCGACGCGATCTTTCCCAGGCGGTCATTGCCTGCGGCATCCCGCATAATGGCCGGGGCGATCACGGGCAGTTCCGCGAGGAGCTGGCCCGGGTGCAAGCGAAGGCGGCCGGCATAAGGCGGCTTGGTGCCGCAGCCCTGGACCTGGCCTATGTGGCGGCCGGCCGGTTCGACGGGTTCTGGGAACGCGGCCTGAAGCCATGGGACGTTGCGGCGGGCCTTCTGATCATTCGCGAAGCCGGTGGCGTGGTGAGTGACATCGATGGACGCGAGCCGCTTCTGACCGGCAATATCGTCGCGGCGAACGAGCCCATTCATGCCGAGCTCTCACGCGAGCTCAAGGCGGCCGCCCGGCGGGCCTGACGCAGGGCCCGACCAGTCCTGGCAGCGGTGACGCATGTTGGCGCAGAAGCGCTACAGGCGCGATTTTTGCTGCGCGCCAGTGATGAAATCGCGCCGTAATCAAGATATATGGTTAAGAAACCTTGCTAATGCTGCGGCGAAGGCAGCATTGGTCTGTTTGTTAACCAGCCGCTGCGGGTGCATTGAACGATATGTGCCTGAGCGCTGTACATAGGTCCTATAGTTGCCGCCAGCTCACCGGAAAGCGCTTTGGGGGAAACGATCTTGATCTTCAAAAAGAGTCTGTCCCAAGACTACGATCTGTTCACCCTCACGCGCCCGCGGATCTATCTGATCCGCATGACCGTCTTCACCATCCTCATGGCCTTTGCGGCAGCCATTCTGTTTCCGCAGATCAAGACGGCGTTCATGGTCAATCCCGGCTTGAACGGGGTGATCATTGGAACCTTGATCATCGGCATCGGCTATGCCTTCAGGCTCGTATGGCGTCTGTTTCCGGAAGTCGACTGGGTGAGCAGCTTCCGGATCTCGGATCCTGGGCTCGAGATTCCCCATACGCCTGTGTTGCTCGCGCCAATGGCCACCCTTCTGCGCAACCGGCAGGGTGAGACTGTGCTGACGCCAAGCGTCATGCGGGCCGTGCTCGATTCCATTGCATCGCGACTGGATGAGTCGCGAGAGATTTCCCGCTACTTGATCGGACTGCTGGTGTTTCTCGGTCTGCTCGGTACGTTCTGGGGCTTGTCGCAGACCGTTGCTTCGGTGGGGACTACAATCCGCTCGCTCGATGTCACCAGCACGGAGGCTGCCACCATCTTCGAGCAACTGAAGAACGGGCTGCAGGCGCCGCTGGCGGGCATGGGGACCGCGTTCGCCTCCTCGTTGTTCGGCTTGGCGGGCTCGCTCATTCTCGGATTTCTCGATCTGCAGGCGGGGCAAGCGCAGAACCGGTTCTACAACGATCTCGAGGAATGGCTCTCGACGCTCACCGATATTCATGCGGACGATGGCCGGGTTGTGCAGCCTGCGGTGCCTCACGCCCTGCAGATCGGCTTGCGAGAGATGCAGAACAGCCTCAATCGCATTCACAAGACGCTCGAGGAGGCGCTCAGCGAGCCGGAAGATGCGGGCGCCATCGCGGCCCCCCCTGCCCCATCCGCCGATGAGCAGCACCAGGCAATCGCGAGGCTGGCGACGGCCGTGCAAAGCCTAGTTGGGCAGATGCGCGAGGAGCAGAAGATCGTGCGCAGCTGGGCGCAGTCCCAGGCCGACGTGCAGGCGGAAATCAAGGATGTCCTCATGCGGATGCGCTATCAACCAGATCGCATCGCCCCGCCTGAACGGGCATCGCCCCCTGAGCGGCCGATAACCGAGCGTTCGATCCGCAGAGCGGCCAGCAGCGCCAAGGCAGAGGAATAGTCAAAGGTCTCGGGAGCGTCGCTTATGGCTTTGTCGCGCCGCGGTCGCGGCCTTCGTGATACCACCCATCTGCAATGGCCAGGCTTCGTGGACGCCACGGCCACCCTGCTGATGGTCTTCGTGTTTCTGGTCTGCGTGTTCACCGTGGCCCAGTATCTCTTGGCGCGCGAGGTGAGCGGGCAGGATACGGTGCTGCAGAGACTGCGCAACGAGATCGCCTCGCTCACCGAAATGCTCTCCCTGGAGAGATCGTCCTCAGCGGAAATGGAGGGCCGGCTTTCCACGCTTCTGGGCGAATTGCAGAGCCTGACCTCGGAGCGGGATCAGCTCCAGGCACAGCTTACCGACCAGCAGCGGGCTGGTTCGGCGGCGGGTTCGGCAATGGCGGGCCTTCAGGGGGAACTCGAAGCGCAAAAGCAGATTTCCTCCGAAGCGATGGCGCGGGTCGAGCTGCTCAATCAGCAAATCGCTGCCTTGCGTCGGCAAATCGCCGCGCTCAACGAGGCACTCGAGGCGGCGGAGGAACGCGACAGCGCTTCCAAGGCGCAGATCACCGATCTCGGCAAGCGGCTCAATATCGCCTTGGCGCAGCGGGTCCAGGAGCTTGCCCGCTATCGTTCCGAATTTTTTGGCCGGCTGCGCGAGATCCTCAGTCAGCGGGCCGATGTGCAGGTGGTCGGCGACCGGTTCGTGTTCCAGGCCGAGGTTTTGTTCCCCAAGGGAGAGTCGGTGTTCCAGGATGCCGGCCGCACGGAGCTCGACAAGCTCGCTGATGCGATCAAGGAGCTCGAGGCGGAAATTCCGAGCGATCTCGCCTGGGTGCTCCGGGTTGACGGCCATACCGACACTGACCCAATCAGGACACCGCTCTATCCGTCGAACTGGGAGCTGTCGGCCGCGCGCGCCATTGCGGTTGTAAAATATCTGATCTCAAGAGGTGTGAACCCGCAGCATCTGGTGGCCGCAGGGTTTGGCGAGTATCAGCCCATCGCTCCAGGCGATGACGAGGCCGCCAAGCGCCTCAACCGCCGCATCGAGCTCAAGCTTACCGAGCGCTGATCGGTTCAGCGGCATTGGCCCTTTCGAGGGGTACGTCCATGAACTGCAAGTTGGCCAGCCGGGCATAAAGCCCGCCACCCTGCACCAGTTCATCATGGCTCCCCTCGGCAACGATGCCGCCCTGATCGAGCACGATAATGCGATCCGAGTTGCGCACCGTGGCTAAGCGGTGCGCAATGACCAGGGTGGTGCGGCCCACCATGAGACGATCGAGCGCCTGTTGAACGAGCACTTCGCTTTCCGCATCCAAGGCACTCGTCGCCTCGTCCAGCAGCAGAATCGGCGAATTTCGCAACAAGGCGCGGGCAATCGAGATCCGCTGTCTCTGGCCGCCCGACAGGGTAACGCCCCGCTCGCCCACCTCAGTTCTCAGCCCCTCCGGCAAAGCCTCGATAAAGCCGTCCGCCGCTGCAGCCTGGGCGGCGGCCTCCACTTCAGCATCGGTGGCATCCGGGCGGCCATAGCGGATGTTGTCAGCGAGGCTTGCGGAGAAGATCACCGAGTCCTGTGGAACGAGCGCCATATGCGAGCGAATGTCGCGCGGATCCGCCTTGGCGATGTTGACGCCGTCGATGCGCACCACTCCGGCCTGTGGGTCGAAATAGCGCAGCAGCAGGTTGAAAATCGTGCTCTTGCCCGATCCAGACGGACCGACTATGGCGACTTTCTCCCCTGGCCTCACTCGAAGATCGAAGTCGATCAAGGCCCTATCTGCCCCGCGACCGGGATAGGCAAAGCTCACCCGTTCGAACGCGATCTCGCCCTTGACTGGTGACGGCAGCCGCTCGGGGGCACGTGGCACTGAAATCTTCGGCTTCGTGTCGAGCAGCTCAGAAAGGCGCTCGGCAGCGCCTGCAGCCTGCTGCACTTCGCCCCAGACCTGGGAGAGCTCGCCGAGCGCACCGGCGGCAAAGGTTGCATAAAGCACGAATTGACCCAGAGCGCCGCCGGTCATTTCCCCTGCCAAGACGGACTGGGCGCCATACCAGAGGATGGCGATGATCGAGCCGAAGGTCAGAGCGATGATGCAGGCCGTCAGCACCGCACGCGCCTTCGTGCTGGAGCGAGCCGCGTTGAAGGCGTGCTCGCTGGCGCGGTCAAAGGCCTTGGCCGCGCGATCCTCCTCAGTGAAGGCCTGAACGAGACGGATGGCGCTCAGCCGCTCGCTGGCAAAAGCCGCGGCGTCCGCCAAGGTGTCCTGGGCCGAACGTGACAGCCGCCGGACCCAGCGGCCGAAGAGCACGAGCGGAATCACGATGATCGGGATGGCCGCGACCACCAGGCCGCTCAGTTGAGCACTGGTCACCACCATCATTGCCAAAGCACCGATCAGCAGCAAGGCATTGCGCAGGGCGATCGAGGCGCTCGCTCCGAATGCTGCCTTGATCTGGGTCGTATCCGCCGTCAGGCGCGACATCACCTCACCGGTGCGGGCCGATTCAAAGAAGCCGACATCGAGGTGCAGCAGGTGGTTGAAAACGGCGTTGCGGAGGTCCGCGACCACGCGCTCGCCCAGCCAGATCACAAAATAATAGCGGGCAGCGCTGGCCAGGGCGAGAAGGAGCGCCACGCCCATAAGGGTCGCGAAATACTGGTGGATGAGCGTCGCATTGGCTTCAGTGAAGCCGAAATCGATCATGCGCCGGACGGCGAGTGGAATGGCGAGCGTCGCCACCGCAGCCATGACCAGGGCCAGCAATGCAGCGGCGAGCCGCCAGCGGTATCGCATGACGAAGGGCAGCAGGCGCAATAGCGGCTTAAGACTATGGCGGGATCGTTGGCCGGGAGTCGTCTCGTCGCTCACCAGGGGTTCTCGCTGGGATGGTTGCTTCTCATTCGCGGGACATTGCCAAGCCCATCAGTCTCGCTTGACAGGTTCCGTTCATGCCTGCTCTAGCGGAATCGCGGCCGCAATGCGAGGGCACCATCCGCCACACCAAGGACGCTTCCCATTGCGCTCTTGCGGGATTTGAGAGTTGCACCAAAAGCGGGGCTCGGTTATAGACCCCGGCTAACATGAGGATGTGCTCGCCACGCGGGCGCCCTTTTTCTCCAGACATTTGCACCGCGAGCGCGTCATGAAGCAAGGCATTCATCCCGATTATCACAAGATCACGGTGGTCATGACCGACGGCTCGACCTTCGAGACCCGGTCGACCTGGGGCAGCGAGGGGCAGACGATGCAGCTCGATATCGACCCCAAGACGCACCCGGCCTGGACGGGCGGTTCGACGCATCTCGTCGATCGCGGCGGCCGCGTCAGCCGGTTCAAGCAGAAGTACAGCTTCTTGGGCAAGTAAGACAGCCGTCGATACTTCGCACCGATTTGCAATGAAAAAGCCCGGCTCCGGCCGGGCCTTTTTCTTGTCCGCTCACCTGTTCGGAGAGGACGCTGCTCAGCGCCCGAATGCCTGGCGCAACAGCATCATCTGCTCGTTCACGGGGCTCTGTTGCGGGCGCGTCTGCGGCCGATGGTCATAGATCATGCGGTCGAGCTTCAATACGCGCTGATGGAGATGAAGGCTGCGGCGGATCAAATTCTGCAAGCCGTCCGGCAGCTCAGCCACCGTTTCCGTGTCGCTGCTGCCGCCGATATCCTTCAGATTGATGCGCTGCTTTTCACGACGCGCATCCTCCTTGCTGAGCTCGCCCTCTTTGACTGCACGCTGGAGCAGGAGCCAGGATGCGAGCTGCATCAGGCGCGTGGTCAGACGCATGCTTTCGCTGGCATAGGTCAGGGACGAGGTCCGGTCCAGCGCGCGCAAAGCGGCACGACCCTCGCCATCGAGGTAGTCTGCAGCCTCCTCGACCAATGCCATGCCCTCGGAGAAAATCTGGGTAAAGAGCTCCGAAGCGGCGAAGTGGCTGCCAAAATCGATGGTCACCCCGCCCGATGCAGTTTCAGCCGCTACTGATCCCATTCAATCCCTGTCTATCGATTATCTCACCCTGCCGCCAAGTAGCACCGGACTGTCAGTCTGTTAACTCAGACTTTCTCAGCTCGGTTAACTCGAGGCTCGCGGGAGATATGACGCCACCCGATAAGGCCGGCTTTACCTTGTTCCATGCAGAACAAGACGCTGCCCGCCCACAGATCCCCTTTATGCACAAAAAATGGAGCCGCATGCAAGCGGCTCCAAGGTCTAACAGGGAGGCGTCAAACAGAGTGGACAGGAGCCACTCAAATCCAGGTCACTGGATTACGTTAACCAAAATACATCCCTACTCGTTACTCAATGGTTAACATTTGCCAAAAATTTAGGGACAATTGTAGCCAGCGGCCGAAGACAATGACTCAGCTGGATAACTATTTGACACACCTGACCTATTCGCCGCTTTGCAAAAATGCCACTACCTGCGGAAAAGCTTCTCAGCCGCAGCCATGCTTCCCTGGCGTGCTTTCAACGCGCTTTGGACGCGTTCGATCTCGGCCTCCAGGGCCTTGATTCGCTCGCTCAACTCCTCCACCGAGAGCATATCCAGGGGCTCGCCCAAACGGATCTCGGTTGATTTGCGCCTGACCTCATCACCCTCGTTGATCATGGTTTCCCTTCCTTTCCGCACGCAGAAGCACGCCAGCCCGGCCTTTCCCTGGAAAATATGTTCGACTTTTCCGAAACATTCTCTAGACCCGAGATAAGGCGTTAAGCTTCTGATGGTGCCCGACATGGTCGATCTGCCCGGCGACATGACTGCCATCGAGATTTCGGAGCCCGGCGGGCCCGAGGTCCTCAAGCCCCACCGCATGCCGCTGCCAGTTCCTCGCGACAGAGAATTGCTGGTCCGTGTTATCGCCGCGGGCGTCAACCGGCCAGACATCCTGCAGCGACAGGGACATTATCCGCCTCCACCCGGCGCGCCAACGACCCCCGGCCTTGAAATTGCCGGCGAAGTGGTGCGCTGCGGGCCTGGAACAGCGCGCTTCAAGGCAGGGGATCGCGTCTGCGCGCTGGTAGCGGGCGGTGGCTATGCGGAATATTGTGTTGCGGCGGAAGCCAATTGCCTGCCCATCCCTGAAGGTCTGACGCCCATCGAGGCGGCCGGGCTGCCGGAGACATTCTTCACAGTGTGGACCAATGTCTTCCAGCGCGGAGGCCTCCAAGCCGGGGAAGTGCTCCTGGTGCATGGTGGAACGAGCGGCATCGGCACCACAGCCATCATGCTGGGGCGCGCCTTCGGTGCGCGGGTCTTTGCGACAGCGGGCTCACCGGAGAAATGCCGCGCCTGCGAAACGCTCGGGGCGGAACGAGGCATCAATTACCGCGAGGATGATTTCGTCGAGATCGTCAAGGCCGCCACCGAGGGGCGGGGCGCAGACGTGATCCTCGATATGGTCGGCGGTGACTACATCGCCCGCAATATCCAAGCTGCCGCGGTTGATGGCCGGATCGTCATGATCGCTTTCCTGGGAGGCCCTTCGGCCAAGGTCAATTTCATGCCGGTGATGGTGAAGCGGCTGAACCTGACCGGATCAACCTTGCGGCCGCGGAGCGTTGAAGAGAAGGCCGTCATCGCGCGCGAGCTTGAGACGCATGTGTGGCCATTATTAGCCTCGGGCGTCATCAAGCCGGTGATCGATTCGACCTTTCCCCTCGTCAATGCCGCGCAAGCCCATCAGCGGCTCGAACAGGGCAGCCATATCGGGAAGGTGGTTCTGACGAGCTAATCCGCAGCGGACGGCGCCTCACAAGCCCCTTTGCAAGGAACACCGAACGCGCCTATATAAATCAAAATCCTTAAATCGATGCCCTAGCGGATCAGAGCCATAGGCTCTGAAGGAGTGCCCCTTATGTCAAAAACGCTGCTCATGCCGAAGGCGACCGCTGTATGGCTCGTCGAAAACACTTCGCTGACCTTCGAGCAGATCGCGCAGTTCTGTAATTTGCATGTGCTCGAGGTAAAGGGCATTGCCGATGGCGACGTGGCGACGGGCATCAAAGGCATGGATCCCATCGTGGCGGGCCAGCTGTCTCGCGAAGAAATCGAGCGTGGCCAGCGTGATCCGAACCACCGCCTGCGCATGTCGGAATCAAAAGTCGATGTGCCGGAGGTCAAACGGCGCAAGGGGCCGCGCTATACCCCTGTCTCTCGCCGACAAGACCGGCCGGACGCCATCGCTTGGCTGCTGCGTTACCATCCGGAACTCTCGGACAGCCAAATCATCAAGCTGGTCGGCACGACCAAGCCGACGATCGACTCCATTCGCGATCGGACACACTGGAACTCAGCCAATCTCACGCCGAAAGACCCGGTCACGCTAGGCCTGTGCGCTCAGAGCGAGCTCGACGCGGCGGTCCGCAAGGCAGCTGACCGCAGCCGCCGGATCCAGCCCGTCATGGCCGAGGATGAGCAGGCGACCACGTTGCGGCCCGCTGAGGAAACACAACAGGGCGATTTCTCAGCTGATGCTCTGTTGGAAGCCGGCCAGTTGAGCCGCACGAGCACCGAGGAAGACGACGATCAGGAGATCGACGAGGAGAAGGTCTTCGCAAGATTGGCCGGCCTCAAATCGAACCGCGATGAGGATGAGGACGAGGGTCAGGGCTGATCCTCAGCAGTGCTGCAGCCGGCAGGGCGGCGCTGAGCGAAGGCCGCGTCAGGTCGATGCAGCCTCGAGCACTGCCTGCAGGGCCAGATTTCCCCCGTCCGCGCAGATGGTCTGGCCCGTTATGGATCTCGCGTCATCGGATGCCAGAAAGGCTGCAATGGCCGCAACCTCGCTGGGTTCCCCCAGCTGCGTCAGCGGAACCCGCGCAAGGAGACGCTCGAAGGTCGAGCGGCCCTTAAGCCCCGCCTGAAGCGGGCCGGCAGAGAAACTGCCGGATTTTATGGCATTTACCCGAATGCCATGGGATGCGAGTGATAATGCGGTTATCTCGGTGAGCTGGGTCAGCCCTGCTTTCGAAACAGAATAGGCGAGATGTTGGGGCAGCGCCGAGATCACCTCGGCCGCCGACATGTTGATGATCGCGCCAGGACCTCGGCCTGCCTCGATCTGGCTGACCATCTCGCGCACGACCACCTGAGTGACCAGGAAGGCGCCCTTCAGATTGGTGCGCAGCACACGTTCGAACTCTTCCTCCTTCAAGTCGAGGAAGTTCGCAACGACCGATACTTCCGCATTGTTCACGAGGATATCGACAGCTCCGTAAGCTTCGACCGTTGCCTTCACCAAGTTTTGAGCATCCAGGCGATCACTCACGTCGCATTCGACGAAGAGCGCCTCTCGCCCAGCATCCCTGATCTCGCGAAGAGCGTCCTCGCCCGCGCCATCATCAATATCGGCCAGGACCACCTGGGCGCCTTCGGCGAGGAAGCGTTCGACGCATGCGAACCCAATTCCCCGCGCGCCGCCAGTGACGATCGCAACCTTGCCGTTCAGCGCCATCATCGATCCTTTCGAAAAGGCTCACGCATGAGGTCGGACGCCACAGTCTACACAGCGAGGCTCAGTACCCGCTTTCCTCGCCAATGTTCTCAGGCCGGTTGGGCCGAGGCGGCCAAGCCGCGGCTCTTCAGGGCTTTGCCGATTTCCTCCAGGATCAGCGGATCATCGATGGTGGCCGGCATCTTCCATGAGGCGCCGTCCGCGATCTGGCGCATTGTGGCGCGCAGGATCTTGCCCGATCGGGTCTTGGGGAGGCGGTCAACCACGATGGCGGTGCGAAAGGCCGCAACCGGTCCTATCTGCTCGCGGATGCGCTGCACGATCTCCGCCTCAATGTCGCCGGCAGAGCGATCCACGCCTGACTTGAGAACGATAAAGCCGAGCGGCACCTGGCCTTTGAGCGCATCGGTGGCCCCGATGACGGCGCATTCAGCCACGTCCGGATGGCCGGCGATGACCTCCTCCATGGCCCCGGTCGAGAGACGGTGACCGGCGCAGTTTATGATGTCGTCGGTCCGGGCCATGATGTAGACATAGCCGTCCTCGTCGAGGTAGCCCGCATCGGCGGTCTGGTAGTAGCCGGGGAAGGCATCGAGATAGCTTTGCCGGAACCGTGCGTCATTATTCCACAGGGTCGGCAGGCAGCCTGGCGGCAGCGGCAGCCTTATGCAAACCGCGCCGAGCTGGCCAGCAGCAAGGCGGTGGCCGCCTTCATCGAGAATATCGATCTCATAACCGGGCATGGGAACCGCCGGAGAGCCATATTTCGTCGGCAGCAAGCCCAGGCCGACCGGATTGGCGGCAATGGGCCAACCGGTTTCGGTCTGCCACCAGTGATCGACCACGGGAACCTTGAGCCTATCCTCAGCCCATTTGACTGTGTCGGGATCGGCGCGCTCGCCAGCCAGAAAGAGCGTGCCGAAGCGGCTGAGATCGTATTTCCGGATGAAGGCGCCGTCGGGGTCCTCCTTCTTGATGGCGCGGAAAGCGGTCGGCGCTGTGAATAGCGCCTTGACCGAATGCTGGGAGATGACCCGCCAAAAAGCGCCAGCATCGGGTGTGCCCACCGGCTTGCCCTCGTAGAGGATGGTCGTCGCCCCATGCAGGAGCGGCGCATAGACGATATAGGAGTGGCCCACCACCCAGCCCACATCCGAGGCAGCCCAGAACACCTCGCCGGGCGCGATGCCATAGACGTTGGTCATGCTCCATTTGAGGGCGACCATATGGCCACCATGGTCGCGCACGACGCCCTTCGGCTGGCCCGTCGTGCCAGAGGTGTAGAGGATGTAAAGCGGATCCGTGGCCATGACCGGCACGCAGTCTGCCTTGCGGCCTGCGCGCTTGGCGTCGGCAATAGCACTCGCCCAATCGTGCTCGGCTTCAGCCAGGACAACTTCGCTCATCGGGCGCTGAAGGATGAGCGAGGCATCGGGCTTATGGTCCGCAAGCGTGATGGCCTTGCGCAGGAGTGGCATATATTCCACAAGCCGGCTCCCCTCCATGCCGCAGGTCGCCGAGAGGATCAGCTTTGGCTTGGCATCATCGATCCGAGTGGCGAGCTCGTGAGATGCAAAACCGCCAAACACCACCGAATGAATCGCACCGATGCGCGCGCAGGCCAGCATGGCAATCGCCGCTTCGGGCACCATGGGCATGTAGATGATGACCCGATCACCCTTGCTCACGCCGAAATCCTGCAGCACGGCGGCAAGCGTCGCGATTTCATCGCGCAGTTCACGATAGGTGAAGGACTTGATCTGGCCGGTGACGGGGCTGTCATAGATCAGGGCGGGCTGATCGCCTCTTCCGCCATCCGCATGCCGATCTATGGCATTGTAGCAGGTGTTGCATTGAGCGCCGACAAACCAGCGATCAAGACCATCGACCCTGGCGAACAACTTGGTCCATGGCGAGATCCAGTCAATCTCGCCAGCGGCAGCGGCCCAGAAGCCCTGTGGATCGCGCTTCCATGTCTCGTAAAGCTCGTGATAGCGACTCATTGTCCTGCGCAGCCCTCCCAGATGCCGCTCGGCCGCCTTTTTTGTGGAACGGCCCGATCCATTTGCGATGCTGAGATCATATTCCCGATCGTGCACAGGGCAAAGCCCCATGCCCTCTGCCAACCATTGCCACAAATCGTCCACAGGGGATGGCCAGGGCTGGGCCAATTCGCCACCCGTTCATCCATCGTTCAGCACACGAGCGGCCTAATTTACCACATTCGGTTGGGCCGAACTCGGCCGCTAATCATTGAAGCCGCGGAACCTCTCGGTTCTGCACGTATTTGCAATTCTGGCGAATCAAGAACGGAATACAGATGGACGGATCAGGGTTAGCGGCACCCTCGAGGCAGAACCGTGATTACCGCATCGATTTCTGGCGTGGTGTCGCGCTGGTGATGATCTTCATCAATCATATCCCTGGGAATCTGTTCGAATCGTTCACATCGCGAAATTTCGGCGTCTCGGACGCGGCGGAATTGTTCGTGCTGCTGGCCGGCGTGTCTGCCGCCTTCGCTTATCACCCCAGCAAGCCAATTCCGGTCTTTCCGACCATTGTGTTCAAGGCGTTCGCGCGGGCCTGGAAGCTCTATGCCTCGCACATCCTGACCTGCGTGATCTGCATCGGCGTGCTGGTGGGAAGTGCTTATGTCTTCCAGGACTCCACCTGGCTTGAGACTCACGGGTTGAAGTCATTCTTCGATTCACCCGAGCTTGGCATGTTCGGCCTGGCCGCCCTGGGCTTCCAGCCGGCCTATCTGAACATCCTGCCCATGTATATTCTGTTCATGCTGGGGCTGCCGCTGCTGGTGGTGACCGCGCGGGTAAGCCTGGTTGCCACGTTTGCCCTTTCGGCACTGCTTTACGTCTCGGCGCAGATCTACGGGCTTCGCTTCACCGTCTATCCAGAACGGGGCTTCTGGTTCTTCAATCCGATGGCGTGGCAGTTCCTGTTCGTGATCGGCTATATCTTCGGCACGCTCTCATGGTCAGGCTTCCGGCTACCCTACCGGCCGATCCTGTTCTTCGGTGCTGTCGGTTATCTGATCTTCTGCCTAGTCATCGTTCGGTTTCAGCTTTGGCCGAACCCGAATGCGCTGTCGCTGCCAAGCATGCTCTGGCAGTTCAACAAGAACGACCTGCACCTGCCACGCCTCCTGCACGTTCTGGCCATCGTGTATGTGGTCATGCAAACGCCACTGCACAGCCATATGCGTTCACTCGGCCCAAACAATATCCTGGTGACCTTCGGGCGGCATTCCCTGGCCATCTTCTGCACGGGATCGGTGCTGAGCATGATTGGCCAAGTGCTGCGGAATGAGCTCGGCGGCGGGCTCGTCGGCGACATCATGATCGTGGGCGGCGGCCTTATTCTGCTCTATCTCACGGTGCAGCTGATCGAGTGGAAGCAGGAGGTCCTTTCCGGCGCTGCGCGGCGGGCGAATACCAACCGTGCGGAAGTGAGGAGTTACTAAGGCGCCGTCCTAGAAATGGCGGATTGCTGCCAAGGCGCTGTCTGGCTATTGTCCGGATCGACTGTGTCGCTTGCCAGGACCCGCTGATATGGACCGCTCGCCTTACGAGCTCGACCTCGACCGCAACCCGGCCAATTACCAGCCACTGACGCCAACCGGCTTCCTTGCGCGGGCGGCGCAAGCTTTCCCCGACCATACGGCGATCATTCATGGTCCGCTGCGGACCAGCTATGCGGAGTTCTATGCACGGGCGCGCAGGCTCGCCTCTGCCCTCGCAGCAAAAGGCATCGGGAGGGGAGATACCGTCTCCGTGATGCTGCCCAATGTGCCCGCCATGCTGGAAGCGCATTACGGGGTGCCCATGACGGGCGGCGTGCTGCATTCGATCAACACGCGCCTCGATGCAGCGAATATCGCGTTCATGCTGGAGCATGCGGAGAGCAAGGTCCTGATCACGGACCGGGAATATTCGGAGGTCATCGCGGAGGCATTGAGCCTTGCCAAGGTGAAGCCGCTAATCATCGATTACGATGATCCGGCGTTTCCGCAGATCGGGCAGCGACTGGGCTCGATCGATTATGAAGCGCTGCTTGCCTCAGGTGATCCGGAATTCGGGCGGACCGCGCCTGCGGATGAGTGGGACGCGATTTCGCTGAATTATACCTCTGGCACAACCGGCGATCCCAAAGGCGTCGTCTATCATCATCGCGGCGCCTATCTCATGGGCTATGCGAATGTGATCGCCGCCGCGATGCCGAAACATTCCGTCTATCTCTGGACGCTGCCGATGTTCCATTGCAACGGCTGGTGCTTCCCGTGGTCGGTCTCGGTGATCGCCGGCACGCATGTGTGCCTGCGGGCGGTGCGGCCGGGCGCCATGTACGAGGCCATCGCGGAACATGGGGTCACTCATCTCTGCGGTGCCCCGATCGTCATGTCTCTGCTGCTCAACGCGAGTGCGGACGAGAAGCGCCCCATCACCCAGCGGGTGAGCTTCGTGACGGCTGCGGCGCCGCCACCGGAGGCGGTGCTTCGCGCCATGTCAGAGGCCGGCTTCGACGTGACTCATGTCTATGGGCTCACGGAAACCTACGGGCCTGCGGTTGTGAATGAATGGAAGTCGGCCTGGAGCGAGCTTGACAGCGCCGCTCAGGCGCAGATGAAGGCACGGCAGGGCGTCCGTTATCTCGCGCTTGATGACCTTACCGTCATGGATCCAAAGACGATGGCTCCGGTTCCCGCGGATGGCGAGACCATGGGCGAGGTGATGTTCCGCGGGAACATCGTGATGAAGGGTTATCTCAAGAACCCGCAGGCAACGCGCGAAGCCTTCGCAGGCGGCTGGTTTCACTCGGGCGATCTCGGGGTGATGCATCCCGACCGGTATATTCAGCTCAAGGACCGCTCGAAGGACATCATCATCTCGGGCGGGGAGAACATCTCATCGATCGAGGTCGAGAATGTTCTCTACAAGCACCCAGCGGTCCAGGCAGCGGCGGTGGTGGCGCGGCCTGACGAAAAATGGGGCGAGACCCCTTGTGCCTTTGTCGAGCTAAAGCCGGGCATCACAGTCACCGAAGCCGAAATCATCGCGTATTGCCGCGGCGCTCTCGCCCATTACAAGGCGCCACGGCACGTCGTGTTCGGCGAACTGCCAAAGACCTCCACGGGCAAAATCCAGAAATTCCGGCTCAGGGAAATCGCCAGCTCGCTTTAGGCGTTTCGCTTTTCCGTTGAATCGCGAAGCCCCTCAAAGCCCCTGCCTGGTCGAATTCTCTTCACGCGAACCGGTATCCGCTTCGCTCGAAAACGCCCAACCAAAGTGAGGATGAAGCGTGGGTCTAACTCTTGCGATCCAGATGCCCGCGTCGGATTCCCCGGTCTTTAAACCACCATCAATGTCGTTGGCCCAATTCGGCCTCGATACGACTGATCTCGTCTTTCAGTCGAAGCTTCTGCTTCTTAAGCTCAAGGACCTTCATCGCATCCCGTGAGGGTGAGGCTTCCGCCGCGTGGATCCTCCCGTCAAGGCTGCGATGCTTATTCACCAGTTCCTCCAGATGGCTACGAAGGGACATCGGTGCTTTCTCCTGTTCCTTGATCGTGACGTTACAAGATTGACATATTGGGCGCCGGTTGTCGAATTCCAGTCGCGGGCAATTCATTATATACTCTGTTGGTGTAGGGGCCGGCGCCGCGCCATTGACAGGGCGGAATCGAACAGGAGCGCCGCAGCGGAGAACCGTATGGATGGCATGCCAGACAATCTCGAAGAGCGTCTCGCGGCATTGCGCGAGCAGCATCGAGATCTCGATGCTGCCATCAGCAGCCTGGAAGCGGTGCCTGCGCCGGACCAGCTTCGGCTCAGGCGACTCAAAAAGCAGAAGCTGCTGCTGAAAGACGAGATCACCCGGCTGGAGGATCAGATGATCCCGGACATCATCGCCTGAGACACTGGGAAGAGCTGGAACTCGGGCATTGCGTGATCAGCGAGGAGACTTATAATCCGCGGCTTTTCCGGACTTAGTCCCGCCGCCGCTGGAGAAATCATGGGCGCTGTAGAGCTTGACGTTGCGATCATCATGGGCAGCCAGTCTGACTGGGCCACCATGAAGCACGCCTCCGAAACGCTCGAGGCGCTAGGCATCGCGCACGAGACCCGGATCGTCTCTGCGCACAGGACGCCAGACCGCCTTTACAGCTTCGCCAAAACGGCCCGGGAACGGGGGGTCAAGGTCATCATTGCCGGCGCAGGTGGGGCTGCCCATCTACCAGGTATGACGGCGGCCCTCACAAGCTTGCCGGTGTTCGGTGTCCCGATCGAATCGAAAGCACTCCATGGACAAGACAGCCTGCTTTCGATCGTCCAAATGCCGGCCGGTATACCCGTCGGCACACTGGCGATCGGACGAAGCGGTGCGATCAATGCCGCGCTGCTCGCTGCGAGCGTGCTAGCGCTCAATGATGATGCGCTGGCTGGCCGGCTCGAGGCCTGGCGCAAAGCCCAGACCGACGGGGTTGCCGAATTTCCCGAGAACTGAGAGCGTGAGCGCGTGACAATCCCCCCTCTTCCACCCGGCAGCACGATCGGCATCCTTGGCGGCGGGCAGCTTGGCCGGATGCTGGCCCTGGCTGCTGCCGAGCTTGGTTTGCGCTGCCATATCTACTGCCCTGATCCAGACAGCCCTGCGTTCGACGTCGCCCATCGCGCGACTTGCGCGCCTTACGAGGATGAATCCTCGCTCGATCAGTTCGTGCGCAGTGTCGATCGGGTCACCTATGAATTCGAGAACGTGCCGCATCGAACCGCAGCCTTCCTTGCATCCAGGGTCCTGGTGCTGCCCAGCGAGAAGGCGCTCCGCATCACGCAGGATCGGCTGCATGAAAAGCGCTTCGTTACAGATCTCGGTTTCCAAACTGCGCAGTTCCTTCCCATCGATAATCCGGAACAATTGACGCAAGGACTTACAACTCTTGGCAGTCCGGCGATTCTGAAGACGCGCCGGTTCGGCTATGACGGCAAGGGCCAGATCAAGGTCAGCCATGGTGATGATGTCGAGGTGGCTTGGCAAAGCATCGGCAAACAGAATGCGATTCTCGAAGCGGTGGTACCCTTCGAGATGGAATGCTCTGTCGTGGTGGCCCGCGGAAGCGATGGGGCCATGGCAGCCTATGATGTGACCGAGAATCAGCACGAGAATCACATTCTCAAGATCTCTTCAGTTCCGGCGCGCGTTCTGCCCACAACAGCGGATGAGGCACGCCGGATTGGAACACGGATCGCGGAAGCGCTGGATTATGTGGGTGTGCTGGCGGTCGAGCTGTTCGTGGTCCGCACCAGCGCTGGCGAGCATCTCCTCATCAATGAGATCGCGCCGAGGGTGCATAATTCCGGACACTGGACCCAAGATGGCTGCCAAGTGTCGCAGTTTGAACAGCATATACGGGCGATCGCCGGCTGGCCGCTCGGTTCAGCTGAACGGCATTGTGATGTGGAGATGATCAATCTGCTGGGAGACGACATCGGACAGTGGGCCAGCCTTGCAGCGGAACCAAACGTGGCGCTCCATCTTTATGGAAAGCATCAAGCGCGGCCCGGGCGGAAAATGGGCCACGTGAACCGGACCAAGCCCCAGGCGCGCAGAGACCGATAAATCGGATCTAGGCCATAGACAGCGGCGTTTGTCTCTGGTAATCATGCTCAATCTTGAGCGGCTCAGGCGGCTTGCGAGAGTGTTTTGCTCTCACGAGCCGAGAGCCGTTTATACCGATCATCCAACGAAACTGGATCAACAAAGGCAGCACTCGTGCAAGTTCTCGTACGTGATAACAACGTCGAACAGGCCCTCAAGGCGCTCAAGAAGAAGATGCAGCGCGAGGGGGTTTTCCGTGAGATGAAGCTCCGCAATCACTACGAGAAGCCGTCTGAAAAGCGCGCGAGAGAGAAGGCCGAGGCCGTACGCCGGGCGCGTAAGCTCGCCCGCAAGCGCGCTCAGCGCGAGGGGCTGTTGCCGACCAAAGCGAAGGCGCGCTGAGCATCGATTGCTCGCGCCCTGTCAACGGAGAGATGTAGGCCGGTACGAAGGTGCCGGTCTTTTTGTTTTTGGCCGTCCTCTCCGTGTTGAGCGGTGCTCATCCTACGATACCGAGGAAGAGCCGGGCTGAGCGGGCGCGCAGGAGCCCCGATCCATCACCAACCGGCAAATTGCTGCGGCGCGGCGCTTTAGATCATGCTCACGTTCGCGAAGCCACTCTGATCCTTGCTTGGTCGCATTTTCTTCACGCGAACCGGTATCCCACTTCGCTCGAAAATACTCTAGATCTCCTCGCCCGAAAATCCGCTCGCGCCCCCCACAGGACATTCCCGGATCAGGTGAATGGTGCGGTCGGGATAAGGAACCCGGATCGCTTGCGCCGCAAGGACAGCGTGGGCGTGGCGCTTCATGGCGATGGCCACCGCGCGATAATCGCATTCGTCGGTCCAGAAGCGCAGGATGATTGTCGTCAGATCGCCATCTGACGGATGGGCATAGACGATCGGCTCGATATCCTTGCGAACGGCTGCTGCACGTTTTGCGAAGTCGAGAAGGATGCCCATCACAAGATCCAGATTGGCGCTCGGTCCAACGCCGATCCTGAGCTCGATTCGATAAAGCTTCGGGGGCGCCATATCCACCAGGAAAGCAAGCATCGCCTCCGCGGGAAGCACCTCCCGGTCCGCCAAGGTTCGGCCGAGAAAGCGACCAAGGCCGGCAGGCGGCCGTCCTCCCGCTGCGCGGGTGAGCGTGCATCTGCTCCAGCCGATGCGGAGGCTGCTCGAAGAGGTAATTCGGCGCGCAACAAGGTCGCGGCGCGCAAGCAACAGGAGGCGCAATAGCATGGCGCAGGCGGGGCCGCCGATGCGGCGGCGAGATATGAGCTGCCGAATGGCTTTGGGAAGCCTGCCCGAACTTTGAGATGCCTGGCCAAGTTCTGCATCGAATGAGAGCGAGCGGCGGTAGCCATCCTCGCTAGCCGAGGGTATGGCCGTGCCAGGAGCGAGGGATCGGTGGGGCGCTGCCGAGCGCAGATGGCCAAAGCGAAGCCCAGTGGCAAATTGCCTGTTCATCTCAGCTCCACCCGGCATAGGAATTCGACCCAGAGTTGTGTTCTTGATCCTTTTACATCCTACACGATTAAGATTGTATTCTCAACAACTTCTACCTCTAATTGTGCAGAGCTTGACACAGGTCTGACACCCTGTACGAGCAGGCTAAGCGGCTCAACGGCAACAAAAAAGCCGGCCGACGAATGTCGAACCGGCTGACGGGGGATGGCTGTCGAGGGCGATGAAGCGGATGCGCTTACATCGCCTTCACAATCTGCTCGACCATCTTTTTCGCATCGCCGAATAGCATCATCGTATTGTCTCTATAGAAGAGATCGTTGTCGATGCCGGCATAGCCCGAGGAGAGGGAGCGCTTCAGGAACATCACGGTGCCAGCCTTCCAGACCTCCAGAACCGGCATGCCATAAATGGGCGAGGCCGAATCTTCCTTGGCCGCCGGATTGGTCACGTCATTGGCGCCGATGACGAAGGCCACGTCGGTATTGGCGAACTCGGAATTGATATCCTCGAGCTCGAAGACCTCATCGTAAGGCACATTGGCTTCCGCCAAGAGCACGTTCATATGGCCCGGCATGCGGCCGGCAACGGGGTGAATGGCATATTTGACCTCGACACCCGCCTTCTTCAGCGTGTCCGCCATCTCGCGCAGAGCATGCTGAGCCTGCGCGACCGCCATGCCATAACCGGGCACGATGATCACCTTGGATGCATTCTTGAGCAGATAGGCCGCGTCTTCGGCGGAGCCCTGCTTGACCGGCCTTTGCTCGCCGCCTCCCGCCGCGCCGGCAGCGGATGCTTCGCCCCCGAATCCACCCAGAATGACGTTGAAGAACGAGCGGTTCATGCCCTTGCACATGATGTAGGACAGAATCGCACCGGATGAGCCGACCAGGGCGCCGGTGATGATGAGGGCGGTGTTGCCGAGGGTGAAGCCGATGCCCGCGGCAGCCCAACCGGAATAGGAGTTCAGCATCGAGATCACCACCGGCATATCGGCGCCGCCGATGGGGATGATGATCAGCACACCGAGGACCAGTGCGAGAATCGTGAGCAGCCAGAAGGCCGCGTGGCTCCCGCTCATCACAAACCAGATGATCAGGGCGACCAGCAGAAGACCGAGCGCAAGGTTCAGCAGATGCTGGCCGGAAAAGACGACCGGCGCGCCGGAGACAAGGCCCTGGAGCTTGGTGAAGGCGATGATCGATCCGGTGAAGGTGATGGCGCCGATCGCCACGCCCAGCGACATCTCCACCAGACTGCCGGGATGCACGTGGTCATGGGTGCCAATGCCAAAGGCAGCCGGCGCATAAAGGGCGGCTGCAGCCACGAGCACGGCGGCCAAGCCCACGAGAGAATGGAAGCCGGCCACAAGCTGGGGCATGGCCGTCATCGGAATGCGCCTGGCGATTACCGCGCCAATGGCGCCGCCGAGGCCGATACCGGCGATCACCATGGCCCAGGTGGCCGCGCTTCCGGGTGGCGCGTAGAAAAGGGTGGTGATAATGGCAATGGCCATGCCGACCATGCCGAAGAGATTGCCCTGGCGCGAGCTCTCCGGGTGTGACAGGCCGCGAAGTGCGAGGATGAACAGCACCCCGGACACAAGGTACAGGGTGGCAACGACATTCACCGACATTGGCGGCCCCTCAGCTCTTGCGGCGGTACATGGCGAGCATACGCTGGGTGACCAGGAAGCCGCCGAAGATATTCACCGAGGCGAGAACAAGCGCAGCAAAGCCGAGCAGCTGAGAGGTAAGGCTCGCCTCCGCAAGAGCAGTGGCCGCCCCGCCAGCCACCGCGATCAAAGCGCCAACCACGATCACCGACGAGATGGCGTTGGTGACCGACATCAGTGGGGTATGCAATGCGGGCGTCACGCTCCAAACGACGTAGTAGCCCACGAAAATGGCCAGAACGAAAATCGACAGCCGGAAAATGAAGGGATCAATGCCAGTGGCGGCACCCAAGGCTTCCGCCCCGGTTTCGCCGGCTATCCTGGCGGCATCGGCAAAGCTCTGTGCCTGATCAGCCGCATCCATCGCCCTCTGCGCCGCTTCCCGCGCGGCGTCTGCTGCCTGCTGGGCAGTTAAGCTGTCCATCGGCCTTCCCCCCGTATCAGTTCTTCAGTGCAGGATGGACAATCTCGCCATCCCTGGTCAGCGCCGTTCCCTTGATAATCTCATCTTCCCAGTCGATCGCCAGAGCACCGTCCTTGAGGATCACCTCAAGGAAGTTGGTGAGGTTCTTGGCATAGAGGGGCGAGGCATTCCCGGCCAACCTGGCCGCAAGATTAAGATGGCCGAGAATGGTCACGCCGTTATGAGTGACCGCTTCGCCCGGCTTGGTCAGCTCGATATTGCCGCCGCGCTCGGCTGCGAGATCGACGATCACGGAGCCCGGCTTCATGCTTTCCACCATGGCGGCG
This sequence comes from Rhodoligotrophos sp. CJ14, assembly GCF_038811545.1. GTDB lineage: Bacteria > Pseudomonadota > Alphaproteobacteria > Rhizobiales > Im1 > Rhodoligotrophos > Rhodoligotrophos ferricapiens. Next base: position 3,450,731 of record NZ_CP133319.1, on the reverse strand, counting down.
GTAATCAATCGCGGCGCAGGTCTGCCCGGAATCAGCGCGGTGGTGATGACGATGTCCTGGCTCTTGATGTGCTCGGCCACCAATGCCGCTTGGCGGCGCTGGTAGTCCTCGCTCATCTCCTTAGCGTAGCCGCCTTTGGTCTCGAGATCTTCGCCCTCGGCATCGACCATGATGAACTTGGCGCCGAGGCTCTGCACCTGCTCGGCGGCGGCCCGCCGCACATCGGTCGCCGTGACGACGGCCCCAAGCCTGCGGGCAGTTGCGATGGCCTGAAGGCCGGCGACGCCAACGCCCATCACGAAAGCGCGGGCCGCAGGGACTGTGCCGGCCGCCGTCATCATCATGGGAAGGGCTCGGCCGAATGCCGCCGCGGCATCAATGACCGCCTTATAGCCCGCGAGATTTGCCTGCGAGGACAACACGTCCATGGACTGTGCACGGGTGATGCGCGGCATCAGCTCCATGGCGAAAGCAACAGCCTTGCCCTTGGCGAGATTGTCGATCTCGTCGCGCGGACCATAGGGATCAAGCTGGCCCACAACCACCGCGCCTGGCTTCAGCGCCGCGATCACATCGGGCGAAGGCCGGCGGACGCTCAGGACGATATCCGCCTCGCGCGCCGCCTCCACCGCGTTGTCAGCGAGCGTTGCACCAGCGGTCTGGTAAGCGTCATCGCTGAGATTCGAGCCCTGGCCGGCGCCTCGCACGACAGCCACCTCAAGCCCCTTCTTCACAAGAGCCTTGACGGTATCCGGCACTGCGGAAACGCGCGCTTCGCCGGGCGTTTGCTCCGCCAGGACCAGGAGCTTCATCAGGCCACTTTCAGCAGGGTGATCAGCACGAAGAGGCCGGTCACCACCAGAGAAAGCGTCCACTTGCCGCTGCCCATCCGCAAATCCAGTACCAATGAGCCCAGGCCGACGATCAGACCGAGAAAGCCCAGGATCGTGGCGGAAGCACCGGAGCCGAAGGCGAACATCACCAGAGCCACCATAACGATCAGAGATCCAATCACCAGGGCGGTCGAGCCCCGGAGGAATCCCTGATAGGTCCTCTCATGATCCCTCATGTCGAGCTGCGGGGCGGTATCGTCAGCCATTTGTCCTCTTTCCCCCAGTTGCGCGCAAAGAACAGGTTCCGATAGCCGATCGGATCGGTGACCGCAACAGCGGCTTGCGGATGAGACAGAAAATCACTCCTCCAAAGGGTCCATTCCGGTCTTTACCAGAGCGGCCGCCTGGCGCGCGGCCACCTTCGCCATGCTGAAATCCTCGATCGCATTGTTGAAGAGCTGATGGAAGTTCAGCTCGGCCCGGAGGTGAATGAGCACCGATCCGAGGCCGATGGCCGCACGGTCCATAAACACGAATTCGCGCGGCACCTTGACCGGCCCCCGCTCCTTCAAGGTTCTGTGGACAGCGTAAGCTTCGCGGCGGCCATATTGCCCAGGGGCGACGCCTTCCGCGATCGGGCGGACACGGTCGTCCATCAGCGGCCCATAGATGAAGCGGGCCCATATATTGAGCGCCTCGATCAGCTCGTTCGACAGGCCGATAAACCCCCAGGTCTCATAGGCATGCACAATGCGGGCGCGATCGTTCGACATGAGCCCGTGATAGAGGTCGACCACCCCAGCCACGAAACGGGCATGGAACAGACGGATGCAGCCGTAGTCGAGCAGATTGAGCCCGATCGGCTCGTCCTTCTCGTCGACCACGGCGGTGTAGTTGCCGAGATGGGGGTCCCCATGAATTGAACCGTAGTTGCAGAAGGGCTGCCACCAAGCATCATAGAGATGCCTGCCCAACAGATTGCGAGCTTGCAGACTATGCTCCTTGAAATGGAGCATCGGCTTGCCCTCGAGCCAGGTCATGGTGAGAAGCCGGCCGGTGGACAGATCCTCATAGACCTTGGGGACACGGATCGTCCCGTAGGGCTTCAGCATTTCGGCGTAGAGAGCCGCATGGCGCGCCTCACGCCGGTAATCGAGTTCCTCCCGGAGGCGGGCGGCGATCTCCTCGCTGATCTCGGACGTGTCGATCGCCGGATCCATGCGGCGATGCAAGGCCAAGATCAGCTTGAACTGCTGCAGGTCAGCCTCCACGGCCGACTGCATCTCGGGATATTGAAGCTTGCAGGCAACCTGCTCGCCATCGAGAGTGGTGGCGCGATGCACCTGACCCAAGGAGGCCGCCGCGGCGGCCTGGCGCTCGAACCCGGCAAATTTCGATTGCCAGTCAGGCCCAAGCTCGGCCGCCATGCGCCGGCGGACGAAGGGCCAGCCCATGGGGGGCGCGTTTGACTGCAGCTGGGCGAGCTCACTTGCATATTCCGCCGGCAGCGCATCGGGAATGGTCGACAGCATCTGGGCGAGCTTCATCAGCGGCCCGCGCAAATTGCCCAGCGCTTCCCGAAAAAGGCGGGCATTGGTGGCATCATCGCGGCCGCGGCCAAGCAGTTGCGCCCGGGCCAGCCGTGCCGCGACGGTGCCGACATTGGTGCCGACCCTGGCATAACGCACCATGCGCCCAGACAGGCGATTGGATTCGTCGTCGCGCGTTTCGCTCACCCCACCACCTCGTCTGCGGCCTCGAGTTCATCGATCAGCCGCTCGATCATCAGAAGGCCCTTGTCCCAGAACGCGGGATCGGCAGCGTTCAACCCGAAAGGCGCCAGGAGCTCGCTGTGGTGCTTCGAGCCGCCGGCTTCGAGCATCGCCAGGTACTTCTCAACGAAATCCTCGTGCGCCTCCTCGTAGAGCGCATAGAGCGAATTCACGAGGCAATCGCCGAAGGCATAGGCATAGACGTAAAAGGGCGAGTGGATGAAATGCGGGATATAGGTCCAGAAGGTCTCATAGCCCGGCTTGAAGTCGATGGCATCCCCCAGGCATTCGCGCTGGACCTCCAGCCAGATCTCGCCCAGACGGTCAGCGGTCAGCTCACCTTGCCGACGCTCGGTATGAACCCTGCGCTCGAACGTATAGAAGGCGATCTGGCGCACCACGGTGTTGAGCATATCCTCCACTTTGGACGCCAGCAGCGCCTTCCGCTTGCGCGGATCCGTGGTTTGCGCAAGCAACCGTCGGAAGGTGAGCATCTCGCCGAAAACGCTCGCGGTCTCGGCCAGCGTCAGCGGGGTTTGTGACAGGAGCAGGCCCTGGCGGGCCGCCAGCACCTGGTGCACCCCATGGCCGAGCTCATGAGCCAAGGTCATGACGTCGCGGGTCTTACCCTGGTAGTTAAGCAAGACGTAGGGATGCGCGCTCGGCACCGTCGGGTGGGCAAACGCACCTGGCGCCTTGCCCGGCCGCACGGGAGCGTCGATCCAGGACCTGTCAAAGAACAGTTGCGCGGTTTCGGCCATTCTCGGCGCGAATTCTCCATAGGCCTCCAGCACCGTCCTGCGCGCCTCGTCCCAGCGTATGACGCGGGTATCCTCCTGGGGCAGTGGCGCATTCCGGTCCCAGTGGTCGAGCTTCTCCTTTCCGAGCCACCTCGCCTTCATCCGGTAATAGCGATGGGAGAGCCGCGGATAGGCCGCATGCACGGACGATACGAGCGCGTCCACAACCTCCCGCTCAACACTGTTGGAGAGATGACGGCTATCGGCGATATCCTCGAACTTGCGCCAGCGATCGGAAATCTCCTTGTCCTTGGCAAGCGTGTTGGTGATTAGGGTGAAAACGCGCAGGTTCTCCTTGAAGGTCTTGGCCAAGGCCTCGGCAGCGGAGCGCCGCCGACGCTCATCGTGATCCATCAGCAGGTTGAGGGTGGGCTCAAGCCGCAGCGTTTCCCCATCTACCTCGAAGGTAAGGCTCGCCATCGTCTCATCGAAGAGGCGGTTCCATGCGCCTGCGCCGGTCTGCTCTAGCTCGTGAAAGACCGTCTCCACCTGATCATCGAGCTGGTGCGGTCGCCATCTGCGCAACTCACGAATCCAGGGTTCATAATAGCGCAGAGCGTCAGTGCGGAGCGCCTGCTCGAGAACCTCATCGCCGATCCGGTTCAGCTCGAGCGTGAAGAAGATGAGGTCCGTCGTGATCCGATTCAGACGATCGGTGATATCGCCATAGGCCTTGGCGCGTTTGGGGTCGGTGGTATCGCCGACATAATAGAGGCTGGCGAAAGCAGCGATACGCCCGAGCCGGTCGCTGATCGCTTCATAAGACCGCACGGCTTCGGCCAGATAGGCCCCGCCCTCAGTGCTTCCGGCATGATCGACAATTTTACCGCGATATCGTTCAGCGAAGGACTTCACCTGAGCGGCAACCTCGTCGAAGTCGCGACTGAGCTCGACGGAGTCCGGTCCCGGATAAAGATCGTTCAGATTCCATTCGGGCAAGCTGCCGAGCGCACTGCTTGCGGTCTCGTCCGCTGAAGTCCGGTCATTCATGTCGGGGCCTCTCGATTGAGCCGGGAATTGCTGCGCCCATGTTCGGTGGACAGCAGGCTGGTCTCAAGAGGCATATGTGACGCGCCCAGCCTCAAGACAACCATTCCTCTGCCCTTGTCGCGAGGAACAACGACGCGAATACGCAGCGGCTCCTGAAAGGTCGATCATGGCTCGATAGAGCCGCTGTCTTAAGGCTTTTTTTGCGGTTGACCTCGATATCTACCTATATTGCCGTGTAGCTGTACAACTGAGCAACATCGTTCAGCGGTCACGTTGCTGATGGGGATTGGCGAAGCCTCTTCGCCGAAGCACGGCCTAATATCGACGCCGATCGAGCGGTCGCAGGAAGAAGAACGAGTATGGCGCAGGCGGTTCTTATTGTCGACGACGATCCGACGCAGCAGCGCATCCTTTACGAGATGATCCGGCGCTTCGGATATGAAGCTCATTGCGCGCAGGGGGGCAAAGAAGCGCTCGATTTCCTTGGTGGCCCAAAGGGGAAGGAAATCGCGCTGATGGTGCTCGACCTGATGATGCCGGAAGTGGACGGCATGCAGGTGCTCGATTATCTCGGCGCCCATCGCAAGGACGTCGCCGTCATCATCCAGACATCGTTCGGCTCGATCGAAACGGTGGTCAAGGCCATGCGCGCCGGAGCGGACGATTTCGTCGTGAAGCCGGTCAATCCGGAGCGGCTCAAGGTTTCGATCCAGAACCTTCTGAAGGTCAACGCCCTCACCGAGGAGGTGAAGAGGCTAAATGCGAAGGCGACGGGCCAGCTCACTTTTGACGGCCTCATCGCCGAGAGCCCGGCCATGGCGGCCGTCGCTCGGCTCGGGCGGCGCGCAGCGGCCTCGAACATTCCCATCCTGATCGAAGGCGAAAGCGGCGTCGGCAAGGAGATGATCGCGCGCGCCATCCAGGGGGAAAGTGATCGTCGTGGTAAACCTTTCGTTACCGTGAACTGCGGCGCCATCCCCGAAAATCTGGTGGAGAGCATCCTGTTCGGCCATGAAAAAGGTTCTTTCACAGGGGCGGTCCAGAAGCATATCGGCAAGTTCCAGGAGGCCGACGGCGGCACCCTGTTTCTCGACGAAGTCGGCGAGCTACCAGCGGATATTCAGGTGAAGCTGCTCCGGGCGATCCAGGAGGGCGAGATCGATCCGGTCGGTGCGCGCAAGCCGGTCAAGATCAACATCCGGATCATCTCCGCCACCAATCGCGACATGATCGACATGGTTAAGCGGGGCGCGTTTCGCGAGGATCTATATTACCGTCTTAACGTTTTCCCAATCATGGTGCCGCCGCTGCGCGAGCGGCTCGCTGACATACCGCCGCTGGTCGAGCACTTCATCGTGCGCTTTGCCGCCGAAGAGGGACGCAAGATACGCGGTATTTCACCGAGGGCTTTGGCGATGCTGCAGAGTTACTCTTGGCCAGGAAATGTCCGGCAGCTCGAGAATGCGGTGTTCCGGGCAATCGTCTTGTGCGAGGGCGATATGCTGGAGGTCGACGATTTCCCGCAGATCGCCGCGCAGGTGAAGGGTTACGAGGCGCGGATTCCCCCAGCGCCGCCACCGCGGGAGCCGGCCAAGCCGACGGGCCCAGCCGTGCTTGGATTGGAGGGAGAGGACGCAGCTTCCGGCCAGATTGCCGGCACGGGTGTGCCGCTCGGCATTCCGGCCGTCACGTCCGGCGGGCATATCCGGAAGCTGGAAGAGGTTGAGGCCGACATGATCCGGCTCGCCATGCAGCGCTATCGCGGCCAGATGTCGGAAGTGGCGCGGAAGCTCGGGATCGGTCGATCAACTCTTTACCGTAAGATCCGGGATCTCGGCCTAGAAGCCAAAATGTAACAGATGGTTTGTTTTCGCGTGATAGAGATCTGAGACGTTGCCCGCCCCCTAAACGACGTCTAGCGTCGCCCGAACGAGTTTGCGGAGGATATGGTGATCAAGGCCACTTTCAGGCTCAGTGTGTTGGCGTGCACGATTCTGGTGGCAATGCCGCAAACAGAAGCCTCGGCAGAGGTGAGCGGCAGGCAGAATTTCGCTAGCCGCAACTGGTTCGAGCAACTCTTCACGCTGAGGGGCAATCGGCCGCCACAGCGCGCCTTTGCAGCGCCGCCACAGCGCACGTTCCAGGCACCGCGTGGGCCTTCGAGCCAACGCAGCTTACGAAATACCCGATCCCGTGCCACGGCGGCGACCACACGCGTGCGCCCGCCGCGGCGGGAGGAGAATATCGATCCCGACGGCGAGCCAGCTGCTCAGGCGGCCCCGGACATCGCCGTCTATACGCCCACACCTCTCGTTCCTCTGAAGGGGGCGCCACTCGCCCCAGCAGAGGCGGCCAAGATCACGGATCCGGTCTCGGCGGCGCTGCTTGCAGAACTGACCGCGGATAAGGATGCAGCCATACGCGTGACGGCCGAGGAGCGCGACGCGATCTTGGCCTATTACAAGGCGCGGGATTTCATACCAGCCTGGGTCGGAGTGACCGGTCTCAATGAGCGAGGCCGCGGCCTACTTTCCGAGATGGCCAAGGCCGATGACGAGGGTCTTGTCGCGCAGGATTACTTACCCGGCAGCCTGACCAGCTTCAAAGACACGGGCGAGACGTCAACCGACACTCCCCGGACAGCCGCGCGGCTCGACCTGGAGCTCACGGCTGCTGCGTTGAAATACGCTCGGCATGCAATGAGCGGGCGGACCGAACCCAACAAGATCACGAACTTCAATGATCTCAACCCGCCGAAGATTGCACCGGCCGAGGTGTTGAAGGCGCTGAACGAAACGAAGGATACGGGTTCTTATCTCGCGTCTCTGCACCCAAACAGCAAAGCCTACCTGGCACTCAAGTCCGAACTGCAGAAATTGCGCGGCCTGGAACTTACCGCCGAGGCTCTGCCTGAGATCCGGCCGGGCTCGGTCATCAAGCTCGGCATGCGGGACGAGCGGGTACGGACGTTGCGGATCCGGCTCGCCTCGCTCGGCTTGCTGGACAGTGAGGTGGCCATTTCCAGCGCTTCCGCGCCGATAGGCCCCGACGCCGATGACGGGCTGGACGATGACGTGGTGGTGAACCGGCTGTCGATGATCAAGCCTGATCCCATCGAGGGAGGCGAGGAAGGCATTGCCACCGCGGCCAGCCTGACTGTTGCGAGTACGGGTACAGCGCCGGTCGGCGGGGTCATCAAGGATGCGACGCTTTACGACGCGGAACTCATGCAGAGCGTCAAAGCCTTTCAAAGACAAGAAGGATTGAAGCCGGACGGCATCGTGGGCAACCGAACGCTTGCGGCGTTCAATGACACATCCGTCCCTGAGAAGATCGAGAAGGTGCTCCTCAACATGGAGCGGATCCGCTGGTTGCCGCGAAATCTGGGCGACCGCTATGTGCTCGTCAATCAGCCCGCCTTCGAGGTGAGGGTGGTTGAGAACGATGTCGAGATCCACCGGACAAATGTGGTCATCGGCACCGCGACGAACCAGACGCCCTCGTTCAGCGACGTCATGGAGACCATCGAGTTCAACCCGTATTGGTACGTGCCGCGATCAATCGCGACGAAGGAGATGCTGCCGAGGTCGAAGCGGGATCCTGGTTATCTGACCCGCAGCGGGTATGAAGTGGTCAACGCGCGCGGCCAGGCGGTCAGCTCCCGGTCGGTCAACTGGCGCAAATATTCCGCGCAGACCATGCCCGTCAGCGTTCGGCAGCCGCCTGGACGGTCGAATGCGCTGGGCGAGATGAAGTTCCTGTTCCCCAATAGCCACGCGGTCTACCTGCACGACACACCTTCAAAATCGCTGTTTCGCCGGAAGGAACGGGCATTCAGCCACGGCTGTGTGCGCGTGGAGAACCCGCGCGAGCTTGCGGAAGTGCTGCTGAGGCCGGATGGTTGGACAGAGGGGCGGATCGCGAGCGCGATCGCTACAGGCAAGAATAATGGCGTGAAGCTGAAGCACCGGCTCGATGTCCATCTCGTCTACATGACAGCCTGGCCGGATGAGGACGGGACCATCCGCTATTATGACGATGTGTATGGCCGCGATGGAAAGCTGAGCAAGGCTCTCGCCGGCAAGACCGCCTCCCTCAATTAAGGGAAGATACAACCGCTGCGACACTCAGCCTCGCCTAGCCCGCGCAGGTGGTTGGCATGCATAGCAAAAAACGTCCCTCCGCAGGAATTCACCAGCGCCTCGATCCTCCCTGCGGAGTCCGCCACTGTAATTAAGGACTCCACAGCAAAATCCCGCGATTTCCTTTGTTCTCGTTAACCCGCTCTTAATCATGCGGGCGCAGACTGAGCCATATATACATCCGTCTCACGTAATGGGGCCGGGAGGCATTCTTCTGTCTACCTCTTGTGCTCTTGGCCGCTGACGGGTAATGATTGGCCCTATCAGGAGCGGGGAACAAACCTCGAGCGGGGTTCCCGGTACATTTGTGGCGTTTGACGCGTCTTTCGAAACGAGGCGGAAGAGCTCTTTGCGATCCAAAGCACGACGCTTGGCCGTAGTCTGTCTGCTTGCCGCGATCGGCACCGCCGGCGCCCTTACATCGGACGTCGGGCAACTGAATGCCGTGAGCGATACCCGGACCTTGTCACTTTACATGGTCCATACGAAAGAAAGCCTGACAGTTACCTACAAGAAAGATGGCCGTTACATCCCTTCGGCGCTTCGTCAGCTGAACCATTTCCTGCGTGACTGGCGCAAAAACGAGGTCATCAAGATCGATCCCGAGGTGATCGACCTTGTCTGGGAGCTTCATCAGGAGCTTGGCTCAAAAAAGCCGGTCCATGTGATCTGCGGCTATCGCAACGCCGACACGAATGCGATGCTGAAAAGGATCGGCCGGAACGTCGCCACCAAGAGCATGCATAGCCGCGGCCAGGCGATGGACATCTATTTCCCGGATGTGTCCACCAAGAAGCTCCGGAATTCAGCGCTCATCCGGCAGATCGGCGGGGTTGGCTATTATCCGCGGTCGGGCCCCTTGGGCTTTGTCCATGTGGACACCGGACGGGTGCGGCATTGGCCTGCCATTCCGAACCAGGAATTCGCAGCCATCATGAAGAATGCGCCGGCACGCGGGCAAAAGCGCTCCGAGCCGGTGATGATGGCCGAGGAGGATGATGGCGAGTCCAGCGGGCCGCTGTCTTCGCTGATCGCCGCGGTCACGGGGTCGTCCAAGACCCAACCCGCCACCGGCGCGCCCGCCGAGACAGCCGCAGCGGAACCGACGGCGCCGGCCCCAGCGGCAAAGGCTGCCCCGGAGCCTGCAGCAAAGCCGGCAAAGAGCACCGTGGTTGCCGCAGCGGATGTGCCGCGTCCACGGACGAAACCGAAGATTGCCGCGTCGGAGCCAGCTAAGGAAGCCCCCGCCAGCGAGGCTCTCGTGGCTGATGCCGGCGAGCGGCAGCCGCCGGTGCTCCCATCGGCGAAGCCTGATCTCCCTGCCGCCGGGCCGATTTCGACACCTGTGATCACCGCAAGTGTCACGCCCAGCACGCCGCCTGTGGCCAGCAGCGTTCAGGTCGAACCCGCTTCTGCGCCCGCGCCCGAGCGCCAGTCCTTTGCGCGACCCTTCCCTGGCGAAGGCCAGAGGACCTCACTGGGCGGTGGCGATCATCCCATGGCAGGCGCCATGTCGCGTCCGCTCAGCGTCGCGCCCGTACAGGCCAGCATCTCGCCGGAAGCGTTCTGGAAAGAGCAGAATCTCAAATTCTCGCTGAAACCGCATTTCTACAAGTCTCACCAGGGCGACGAGTTCGACCTGAATACGCCTGTGACCGGCAGCGTCACCATCGAGGCGCCGGAGGAAATCAACGGCTTCTCCTTCCTGCCTCCGGTCTTGAGCGAGTTCACCAAGCTGTTTCTGCCTTTCGACAAGGAAACGGTCGAAATCAGGGATGACGGACAGGCACAATCCGGTGGGCCGGTCATCAATCGGGCCGACAAAGGCAATCTGCTGATGTCCCGCCACCAGCAGACCACGATCAACGGTGCGGCAAAGGGGCCGCGCATGGATGCCTATGTGGTGGATCTCGTTGCGGGTACGCAACCGAACGTGCCGATGGCCATTGCCCGGATGAAGACGGGCGAGCCTGAGCCGCTCTCGTTCCAGGAATAGGCGGTTCGATCGTCAAGAGGCAATCGCAAAACAGCCCTCCGTCAGGAGGGCTTGTTGCTTTTTGCGATTAGGGCGTTTCCGCTTTCTTTTGAATCGCGAGATCGCGTCTCAAGCTTTTGCTTGCTCGCATTTTCTTCACACAAACCAGTATCGCGGGGTCCGGGCTACCCAGCCCCCTCCTGCAGATCATCCTGCGGACGAGCCCAGAGAACGGGGCATGCTCATCTCGGCCCCACCCCATTCAGTCCCAAGGACTTGCGCAGATCAAGCCGCCGCTTCGGAGCCCGGCACCATGCCCAGCGCCTGAAGATAGAGATCGAGGATCGCTTCCTCCTCTTCCCTTTCGTGACGGTCCTTCTTGCGCAGTGAAATCACCTTGCGCAGGATCTTGGTATCGAAGCCATAGCCCTTGGCCTCTGCATAGACTTCCTTGATGTCGGCCGCGGTTGCCGCCTTCTCTTCCTCCAGCCGCTCGATGCGCTCAACAATGCTGCGCAACTGCCCCTGCGCGAAAGTCGTCGTCTGGTCCATACTTCCCCTACCTAACGTTCAATGCTTGTGGGTTTGCTGGAAGGCAGCCGCCTGCTCGGGGCTCGCCTCGGATTGATACCGAGCCTTCCACTCTTCATAAGGCATACCGTAAATATGCGTTCGGGAGTCTTCTTTCGTGAGAACAATCCCCTGACTTTCTGCCGCCTCGCGATACCAGTTGGCCAGGCAGTTCCGACAGAAGCCGGCAAGGTTCATCAGGTCAATATTCTGCACATCCGTCCGCTCGCGCAGATGCTGCACGAGGCGGCGGAATGCGGCTGCCTCGAGCCGCATATTGGTGTCTTCTTCAATCATCGGCTGATCCGTTCGGTTATGGCGCTGTCCGACAGCACTCTACGCAAAACGCTCTCCAGTCGATCGGCCCATTGCGCAACGCCGTCATTGTCAGAGATGAGGTCCTGGCGAATTTCGATCAATGTGTGGGAGAGGCCATTGCGAATACAATGTGTGTCGATGGTGTCGCCTGCGAGCGCGCCTGAATAGGGCTCGTTCTCACCCACTACCAGCCCGGCAGGTTCGGCCCGCAAGGCAGCGACGAGCGCGCGGGACAGCCGGTCATCGCGGCCCCAAAGCAATCCCACATGCCATGGCCGCGGAACACCCTTCCAGTTTGGCGTGAAGCTGTGAACCGAAATAACCACGGGTGCGCGGCCAGCAGCAGTAATCGCCTGGATCCCCCGTGCGATCGCGTCATGGTAAGGGCGATAGAACAGCTCGATCCGCGCCCGGCGCTCAGTCTGGTCGATCCTGGCATTGCCTGGAATGACCGCCCCATCCGAAAGCTGCATGATCAGGGTTGGATCATCCTCGCCACGATTGGGGTCGATCAGCAGGCGCGAGAAGGTGCTCAATACGGCCGGTGCCGATAATCTCGCTGCGAGCGCGCGGGTCAAGGCCTCGGCGCCGATATCATAAGCGATATGGCGCTTCAGCTCGCTCGGAGGTAGGCCGAGGCTACCATAGCTCTCAGGCAAGCTGTTCCGAGCGTGATCGCAAATGAGGAGCAGGCCCAAGCGCCGATTTCCCTCAATCTCGATGAAGGGCGGGATCGGTTCACTCGAGCCCGGGGCCGAAACGGCCATCAGGTCATCAAGCATGGGCGCACTATAGACGCGACCACTGGTCCCGGCCAGAGTGACCGCGGTCGCATTTGCGCGCGCAAATGCCGGACGGCCTAGATTTTGCCCCTTTGCCGCGTCACCTATCCTGTCCAATGCTCAGCGGAACCTGCTAGGCTAGTTAGAGAATCGTCATATGAAAGCCGAACTGTCGTGACTGACGAAAAGCGTCATGCGTGGTATGAACAAAGTGTGTTTCGTGAGGGATAAACGCGATGGCAGTGGCGCTTCGGCTGATCGGATCAGCATTGTTCTCCTTGTATCTCTTCGGCGCCACACCCGCCCATGCCGACCTGAAGGTCTGCAATGACACTGATTCGCGCGTAGGGGTGGCACTCGGATACAAGGACACCAAGGGCTGGGTCAGCGAGGGCTGGTGGAATATCGGCCCGCGCAGTTGCGAGACTTTGCTCAAAGGCGATCTTATCGCTCGCTATTACTACGTCTATGCGGTGGATTATGACCGTGGCGGCTCCTGGGCCGGCAAGGCGATCATGTGCACACGCGACAAATTGTTCACCATACGCGGCCTCGAATCCTGCGAGGAACGCGGCTATCAGCGCACCGGATTTTTTGAAGTGGATACCACCGAAGAGGCCGACTGGACCGTAACGCTCAATGCGCAGACCGCCCCTGCCCCGGCGACCAATCAAGGCGCTGCGCCACCAACCGACCCCGCACCGCAACAGCCAGGCGCGGCTCAATGAGACGCAGACGCCGCGTCAAGATCATCGCCACCCTCGGCCCCGCAAGTTCCAATCCAGACACAATCCGGCAGCTCTTCGAGAGCGGCGCCGATGTGTTTCGGATCAATATGAGCCATACGCCTCATGCAGAGCTTAGCCGGCTGCACGACATCATCCGTGAGGTCGAACGCGAGAAGGGGCGGCCGATCGCCATTCTGGCCGATTTGCAAGGCCCAAAGCTGCGCATCGGAACCTTCGCCAATGGCGGGGTAGAGCTCAAGCCAGGCAATCTGTTCACCTTCGACTTGCAGGACACGCCGGGGGATGAGACCCGGGTGCAACTGCCTCACCCGGAAATCTTCAAAGCGGCCAAGCCGGGGAACATGCTGCTGCTCAATGACGGCCGCCTGAAGGTGCAGGTGGAGTCGGTGAAGAGTGGGCGCATGGTGACCCGGATCATCCATGGAGATGCACTATCCGACCGTAAGGGCATCAGCCTGCCGGACACGATCCTTCCGGTCAGCGCCATGACCGAGAAGGACCGCGCCGATCTCGATCACGCCATCAATATCGGCGTCGACTGGATCGCCCTCTCCTTCGTGCAGCGGCCCGACGATGTTGCCGAGGCGAAGAAGATGGCGCGGGGGCAGGCCTTGATCATGGCGAAGCTCGAGAAGCCATCGGCCCTTACACATCTCAGCGGCATTCTGGAGCTGGCGGACGGGATCATGGTTGCCCGCGGCGATCTCGGGGTCGAATTGCCGCTGGAGCAGGTCCCAGGGCGCCAAAAACAGATCGTCCGAGCGGCGCGCGCAGCCGGGCGGCCCGTGGTGGTCGCCACGCAGATGCTCGAATCCATGATTCATGAGCCTGTTCCCACGCGCGCGGAGGTTTCGGACGTCGCAACGGCCGTGTTCGAGGGTGCCGATGCCATCATGCTGTCGGCAGAATCGGCGGTGGGGGCTTACCCCTGCGCGGCGGTCAGCACGATGGATAAGATCGCGCACACGGTCGAGAACGACCCGTTCTATGCGGGCATTATCCATGCCCAACGGGCCCAGCCCGAGGCAACCGCTGCGGATGCGATCAGCGCCGCGGCAAGGACGATCGGCGAAACGCTCAATGCCGCTGCGATCGTTTGCTATACATCGTCCGGCGCGACGGGATTGCGGGCGGCCCGGGAACGGCCGGCCACGCCGATCATCGCACTCACGCCAATTCCAGCGACGGGGCGGAGGCTGGCGCTTGTCTGGGGCCTCCATTGCGTGCTCACCGAAGATGCCAAGTCCCTGGACGACATGGTGGCCAGAGCCTGCACCATCGCCCATCAGGAAGGCTTCGCCGAAGCCGATCAGCGCATCATCATTACAGCCGGTGTGCCGCTGCGCACACCTGGTGCCACGAACATGCTAAGGATTGCCTTCGTGTCGCGGGGAGGCGATCAAAACGCGTGATGCTCAGATTGCTTGGCCCGCTTCCTTCTCGAGCTTCTTGACGGCGTCCTTGGCCTCTTCCATGTGCGGGTTTATCTCGAGCACGCGCTGAAAAGCCTCGAGCGCGCCTTTGATGTCGCCATTCGCCCTCCGGATCATGCCGAGGGCGGCAAGTGCCCCGAAATGGCGGGGCTCAAGCTCCAGCACACGGTCGATATCGGCGATGGCCCGGTCGGAATCCCCCTGCAGATAAAGAACAGTGGCGCGCTTGTTCCAGCCTTCCGGGAAGTCCGGGGCAATCTCCACCACCGTGTCGAGAATGGTCAGCGCGGTCTGATATTGCTTGCTGCGTGCCGCCCGGTCGGCTTGCTGGATCAGAACATCGACACTGGGGCTGCCGGATTGCCGCCAAAGCTGCAGCACCGCCTCCTGCAGGATTTGAGCGCTGGTTCTGCTCTCGGCCCCGTGCAGCCGGGCAAACAGGCTGTCGAGAAGATCAGCGCGTTGGCGCGCTGCTTCGGTGGGGCTCGGCGGCATAGCCGGCAGCGGAGCGGCCGGTTTGGCATTGCTGCCCGCGCCGGGCAGCGGTGATTGCGGCGCAACCGCGGGAGGGACCGCAGCCCCCTGGGAGGACGCAGGCGATACCCACGCCACGCTCATCAGCAGGGCGACGCAGAAGAGGCTCAATCCGTGTGCGCGCGAGGAGACGCTCATGGGACTAAGCTAAGCGATCAGATGCCGATCGGAAAGAGGGGCACCCGAGCTCAAACATCAATGATCCGTGACGGTCGCTATCCATCACGGATCACAAAATCATCCAATGCCGACGAGAACTCAGCCCTGGCGAGCCTTGTAGCGCGGATTGGTCTTGTTGATGATGTAGATGCGGCCCTTGCGGCGCACCATCCGATTGTCCCGATGGCGCTTGGCCAGCGAGCGAAGTGAATTGCGAATCTTCATGTCAGCACCTGTGGAACGCAATGAACCGACAGCGTCCCGGCGGACCCGTCTTTTCTTCGGCGCGAAAATAGTGAGTGGGATCGGGAATGTCAACGCCGCCTCAGACGTCCCGACATTCCGCCTTGAGTCGCCCGCCGCCAGTGATTCCCGGTACGGATCGAACAAACAATTCGTGTACAGAATGGCACAAAAACCCAGGAAAATATAAGCAAAATTGGACTTGTCAGTTTCTCCGCTACCGGTGGAGGCGAGTTCTCCTGTAGAATCAACAGGCGTTTGTGTACGCGCGCGGGGCGTGTCAACACACCGTAACCTTTCTTGCGGGGGCAAACCCATGGATATCAAAAAGCTGGCGGCAGAGGCCATCGGAACCTTCTGGCTCACATTTGGCGGCTGCGGAAGTGCGGTCATCGCAGCCGGATTTCCCGATGTCGGAATCGGGCTACTCGGCGTATCTCTCGCCTTCGGGCTTACCGTGCTCACCATGGCCTATGCGGTAGGCCACGTTTCCGGCGGGCATTTCAACCCGGCGGTCACTGTCGGTCTCGCCGCCGGCGGACGCTTCCCGGTCGGCGATATCGTGCCGTATGTGATTGCTCAAGTGGTCGGTGCAGTGGTGGCCGCTGCGGTCCTCTATGTCATTGCCAGTGGAACGGCGAGCTTCAACCCTGACGGCGGGTTCGCGGCGAATGGCTATGGGGAACATTCTCCGGGCAAATATGGCCTCACCGCCGCACTCTTGGCCGAGCTTCTGCTCAGCGCGGCGTTTCTGTTCATCATCATGGGCGCTACTCATGGCAAGGCGCCGGCCGGGTTCGCGCCCATCGCGATCGGCCTTGGCCTCACCCTCATTCACCTGATCAGCATTCCGATCACCAATACCTCGGTCAATCCGGCACGCAGCACCGGCCCTGCCCTCTTCGCCGGCGCATGGGCGATACAGCAGCTCTGGCTGTTCTGGGTTGCACCGATCGTCGGTGGCATTATCGGTGGCGCACTTTACCGCTGGCTCAGCCCAGAGGAGCCGACCGGCGTGGTCGAAGGAAATCCCAAATCCTCAGCTGTACGGTCGTAACACTCAAAGGCCGGCCGGACACACATTCTGGCCGGCACCATTGCTGGAGCGAGGTGGGTACCGCTTCGCTCGAAAATGCTTAGAGCGGCCGTGCTATTCGGAGAGAAAGCAAAGCCGCTCTGGTCAACCCTTCGGGCGCTATCAGGCCAAGAGCCCCCGGCTGCGCAGAAATTCCGGCGAAATCACGCCGCCACCAACAGTTTCGGTCGGGCCGGTCAGCGTGGCGCGCACGAAACGATCTCCGTCCCGCTCGAGATGAACTGAAAGCTGGTCGCCGCCGCCAGTGCGGATGGTCGCGTCCGGGCCGCTGATGCCCAGCAAATGGCATATGGTTGCCGTCGCAACCGCGCCCGTGCCACAGGCCAATGTTTCCGCCTCGACCCCTCGCTCGAAGGTCCGCATCGCCAAACCGTTTGCGGTGGAGACGAAATTCGCGTTGGCACCACGGGGAAACGCCGAATGATGCCGCACGAGCGGCCCAAGCTCGTCCACGGGAAAAGCGGGCAGATGATCCACCAGGATGACGGCATGGGGCACGCCGACTTGGGCAAAGTGCACCTCACGCTCGATGCCGGCGATGTCCAGCCGCATGCCAAGCCTGATATCGCGTGGCGGGGGCATATCTATGGTGACATGGTCCGGCGAAATCTGCGCATGGACTCGCCCTGCCTCCGTCTCGAAGCTCATCTCGGCCGGGGCTGCACCGATGTCATAGGCAAAGCGCGCGACGCAGCGGGCGCCATTGCCGCACATCTCGCCCGGTGCGCCGGTCGCGTTGATATAGAGCATGGCGAAATCAGCGTCTGCGCGCGGCGGCAATAGCAGGATCAAGCCGTCAGCGCCGATGCCGCGGCGGCGGTCGCATAAGGCGGCCGTGAGCCGGCTGGGCTCGACGAGCCCGTTTCCCGGCAAGCCCGCGCGGCCATCGATCATGATGAAATCATTGCCGCAGCCATGCATCTTGGTGAAGGCCACGCTCTCGCCACTCATGGTCATGCCCTTTGAAACCGGTAGGTGCCATTGCCATCGAGCCAGCGCCGCACCTGACCATCATCGACCAGGTAGTTCAGATGGGCCCAGGTTTCGTTGGCTGCAAGTCGTATGTCATAGCCGAACATCTGGCGCGGGAACAGCTCTCGCGAGGCCTCACTGATGGTCTTGGGCGCGCGACAGACTTCTGCAAGGAACGAGAGGCGGTCACGATGATGGCTGACCACCTCCGAGATGCGTTCGCGCAGGCCCCGGAACGGTTCGTTATGCGAGGGGAGCACCAGGGTGTCGGCGGGCAAACCAGACAGGCGCTTGAGCGTCGCGATAAAGTCTCCGAGCGGATTGCTTTCCGGCTCGACTTGGGAAACACCGATATTTGGGCTGATCCTGGGGAGGACATGGTCGGCCGAAATCAGCACGTCCTCCTGCTGGCAATAAAGGCATACATGCTCGAGCGAGTGGCCGCCTCCGGTGATCACCCGCCATTTATGTCCGCCAAGTTCAAGCTCGTCGCCGTCGCGCAGCCTGCGATAGCTGCGCGGCAGCACATCGGTCAGTTGGGCCATGGTGCCGCCCTTATAGACCTGATCCCAGCTGACCGTGTCACTGAGGCCGATCAGCACGGCAAATTCCTTGAACAGCCGGCGGGATTCAGTCTCAGTGATCTGCTGTTCCCATGCCGTCCACAGCCATTCAGTGCGGCTCATCAGGAGCTGCGCTCCCGTCTCGGCACAAAGGGTGCCTGCAGATCCAACATGATCGGGGTGACAGTGGGTGACGAGCACGCGCTTCAGCGGACGCCCGCCGAAACGGCTGGTGAGCACCCGCTTCCAGATTGCCTTGGTGGAGGAGGAACCGACACCGGTGTCGACCACCGTCCAGCCATCGCCGTCATCGAAGAGCCATATATTGACATGATCGAGCTTGAACGGCATCGGCATGCGCAACCAGAACAACCACGGCGTGATCGATACGACCTCTCCATCCGCTGGTTGATTGGGAATCGTCACTGTCATTCGGGCGCCTGCCTTCCTGCCTGTTCCTGCTGATCTTCCAATGGCTTGCTCCGTCACTCCGCACGCATCAGAACGGTCATGCGGCCGAGCTGAATTACGGCGTTTTTCTGATTCATCACCTCGAAGGCGAAGACGACAACGTCGCGACCGGGCTTCCTCGTCGGTCGGCGTTCGGCAATGGTGACCTTGGCATGAATGGTGTCGCCAATCATCACCGGCTTGGCAAAATCCCAATTGAGGGCAAGCAACCCGATGACGTTCTCCCCTAAGCGCCCCGTTTGGGTCAACAGGCCAATCGCTGTCGACATGGTCAGGGTGCCATGGGCGATGCGGCCGCCGAAGGGCGTGGCCTGCGCAAAAACCTCGTCCATATGGACCGGCGTGAAATCGCCAACCAGGCCGGCGAAGATGTTGATGTCGCTTTCTCCGACCGTTCGTCGCGGCGTGATCAGGACCTCGCCGCCCTCCAGGGTGTTCATGCTCATCGGGCCTCCCACAGACATGCCACAGCAGCGCATTGACTGGCGCAACATGATGGCTATCGCTAGAAATCTACGCGGTCTGTCACGAACCGCCTTCCCCATTGGTCTTTCAAACCTTACGCTCTCGTCAACTGTTCATTGCAGATGGAAACGCCCTATGAGCCACTATGAAGACATCCAGGTTTCGGTCGCAGGTGGCATCGCCACGGTCGCGTTCAATCGGCCGGACCGTCTCAACGCCCTGCGCAACCAAACAGGAGATGAGCTGCAGGACGCTCTGGCTGCGCTGGAAAGCGATTCATCCGTACGGGTCCTGATCCTCACGGGAACTGGCCGGGCCTTTGGCGCAGGATATGATCTCACCACCATCAAGCCCGACGAGACGCCCCAGCTGGACGAGGTGCTCGAGAAGCATTTCAACCCGGTCGTCCGCCAGATGCGCAACTCGCGTCTGCCCATCATCTCCAAGGTGAATGGCCCCTGCGCGGGTGCCAGTGTCGGCCTCGCACTCGCAGGCGATATCGTGGTCGCGGCGCGATCGGCATTCTTCTATGAGCCTTTCGTCGGAATCGCGCTCGTTCCGGACGCTGGCAATACCTTGTTCCTGCCGCGGATCATTGGACGCGTGAGGGCCGCCCCGATGATGTTGCTGGGAGACAGGGTTTCCGCAGAAGAGGCACTCAGCTGGGGGCTGGTGTGGAAGATCTTCGATGATGAGGCTTTGGGCGAGGAGGTCGAGACCATTGCCAGCAAGCTGGCGCAGCTGTCGCCATTTGCGATCGCCTCGACGAAGAGGCTCATGGCGCGGGCGGCCGAGCCCGATCTCGATCCGATGCTTGATCTCGAACGCGACCTGCAGGGGGCTGCCGGTCGCTCGCCGGAGATGAAAGCAGCTGTCGCCGCCTTCTTTGCGAAACGCGCGAAGTAGCATCATGCGGGGATGGCGGCCCGGCAGAAGCTTTCGCAGCATCGAGGCGGGTATTCTCTTTGGCCACTCCAGGATGCAGGCTGCCAGGCAAGGCGCGTCCCCGGGGGTGCCTTGCACCAACGCATAAAGCTATCTGCATATGATTATCTGGAATTGACATTCCGGGTGGCGAGGAGGATGATTTCATCATCGGCCTCGCTCTCAGCCCCGGCTGGCTGGGGGACCGCGGAAGGAATATCGCCATGGCTGCCGCAGTGAGCACTCTTGGCCCGGCAACCGCTAAGCCTTCACTCAATGCCGAACTCGCCGACCGCTGCATCCGCTATAAAGCGTTGGCAGATCTCGGCATCGACCAGATTGCCAGCGAAACGGTTTTCGACCTGGCGGAAGCTGGACCAGAAATTCTCCGGGAGTTTGCAGAGGCCCGGTCGAAGGGTATTCGCCTGAGGCCAACGGTGCAGTCGCCGGTGAGTTCGGCTGAACCCGCGAGACGTCGCGTCGCCGATCTGGCCGGCGTGATTTCACGAGCCGCATCCAATTTGAAGGCGCTGGCGGCTGCAGGTGCGGATTGGGTACAGATCAATGAGCCCTGCCTTGCAATGGCGCTGGACCGAGAGACAGCCGAGGCAATTTCAACGAGCTATGGTCTGTTCGCGCAGGCAGCCCCACAGCTCAAGCTGCTGCTCGTTCCGGGCCGGGGGGCATTGTCGTGCAATCACGGGCTCATCCTGAGCCTACCCGTGACTGGAATTCACCTCGATTGCTACGCCGAGCCTGATCAACTCGCCGATCTGGTGGTTGACGCAGCACCGGAATCCTATCTCTCGCTCGGCATCTCCTGCACGTTTCCACCGGTGCCGGAAGATCTGCTCGGCATTTTCGAGCAGCTGGAGCTGGTGGCCCTCCAGCGCGGTCTTGTCGAGACCGCCAGGGCTTGCGCCAATCCCTGGCCCGTTGA